>JBAYOS010000039.1:0-11027 GCA_041678125.1 Monoglobales bacterium | reverse complement strand
TGATTGTTGCGGAAAATGGTGAATTCAGGAAAAGTGAGTACAGATTATTTAAAATAAAAGAGGTCGAGGGCATAGATGATTATGCTTCTACAAAAGAGGTTATAAACCGAAGATTCCGCCGAAGCAAAGAGGACGAAAAGTTTTCAAAACTGCCCGATGTAATTCTTGCCGACGGTGGGATGGGACACGTTTCCGCAATTAATGAGGCTCTGAAAAGTCTGGGCTTTGATATACCCGTATTCGGCATGGTCAAGGACGACAAGCTCAGAACAAACAGACTTATTTCCTCCGACGGAGAAATTATAAATCTTACGCAGGAAACGTTCAGATTTGTAACGTCAATTCAAAATGAGGTTCACAGATTTGCGATAGGGTACCATAAAAAATTAAGAAGCGATATTCTTGTTCGCTCAGAGCTTGATAATATTGAGGGCATCGGACCTGTCAAAAAACGTGCTCTATTACGCGCTTTCGGCAGTGTAAAGGCCATTTCTCAGGCAACTTTGCCCGAGCTTTCGGCGGCTGAGGGAATAAACAGTGAACTTGCGAAAAAAATTTATAAGTATTTTCATGAATAAAGTTGATTTTTATTCGTAAATATAGTATAATTATAAATATTTGAAAAAATGGAATATTTTATGGGAGTTGCAAAAAAGTGGAGAAGAGAAAAAGAATAGGTATTCTTACAAGCGGCGGGGACGCGCCCGGTATGAATTCAGCAATCGCAGTTGCGGCAAAAACGGCAAACCATCTCGGGCTTGATGTTATTGCTTTTATCAACGGGTACAGCGGCCTTTTATATAAAGAATATATAGATATTACAGGTAAGGATCTTACCGATATTATGAATAGAGGCGGTACCTTCATCGGCAGTGCAAGATGTCTTGAGTTTATGAAGAAGGAGAATGTGAAAAAAGCTGTTCAAAACGCTAAAGAGCTTGACGTTTGCGGGTTGGTCGTGGTTGGCGGTGACGGCTCCTTCAGAGGTGCAAAGGATCTCAGCGCGGAAGGTCTGCCTACGGTTGGTATTCCCGCCACAATAGATAACGACATCACCTGCACTGAATATTGCATCGGTTATGATACCGCTCTAAATACAGTTATCGAATGTCTTGACAAAATCAATGATACAATGCGCTCGCACAACCGTTGCGCATTTGTTGAGGTTATGGGCAACAAGGCAGGTTACCTTGCTATCGAGGTGGCGATTGCCTGCGGTGCAGACGGCGTTTTGGTTGCTGAAAAACCTGTTAATGTTGAAAAGGATATTGTTGAGGTTATAGCAAAGAAATATGAAAATAAAAAGAATTTTATGATAGTTGTCGCTGAAGGTGTTGAAAAAGCATCCGGCCTTTCGACCTATGAAATAATGAGTCGGGCGGCAAGTATTCTGAAAGAAAAATATAATATTGATCTGGACGCCAAGGTGACGGTTCTCGGACACGTTCAGAGGGGCGGATGTCCTACATACAAAGACAGGGTAGCTTCGGGCAGAATGGGTGCAAAGGCCGTTGAACTTCTGGCTGAAGGTATAGGAAACAGGGTTGTTGTTATTAAAAACAGCAAGATAATAGATATGGATATTCTTGAAGCGCTTGCACTTCAGAAGAATATTGAGGACGAATTGTTCGAATTATCGCAGATTATATCAGAATAATTTTTATTTTGTAAATATTTTTGTACCGATTATATACCCATATTTTACCAATTTATGGTAAAATATGGGTATAAATTTTTGGAGGTATAAAGATGATTACCGTTCGAATGAGTAGAAAAAAGAAGATTTATGATATAGATATTGAAAAGATTGTGCTTGGAAAGTTTAATTTGCGGCATCATTTTGATGATGAGAAAATTGACAGTCTTGCAAATTCAATAAAATCATTCGGCGTGTTGCAGCCCGTAACTGTCAGAAAATTCAACAAAAAATTTGAACTTATATCAGGTGGAAGAAGAATTTTAGCCGCAAAAAAAGCGGGTCTTCTAAAGGTTCCTGCCATTATAGTCAATGCAAGATTTGACACGGCTGCCGCAATCGCCATTGCGGAGAATGCTCAAAGAGAAGAGCTTTATCATATTGACAGCGCGGACGCTTTTATGACCTATATGCGACGCAGAGGACTTACCTATGCTGAAATGGCGGAAATTGCCGGGAGGACTCAAAAGGAAATAATTGAGGAGGTTAAACTGCTGCAAATGCCTAAATCAATAAGGGAAGTAATAGTGAAGGGCAACCTATCCAAAGAATACATTAAAGCAGTTGATATTCTGGAGAATGAAAAGGAGAGGGCAGGACTTCTTCAAAAGGCGGTGGATAACAATATTTCGCCGGACAGGCTTTCTGAACTTGCAAAGGAAGTTTTAGAGGAAAAGAAGGTCAGAAAACAGGTGGTTAAGGATACGAAAATTTTTGTCAACACAATCAATCAGGCGGTCGAGATGATAACCAAATCGGGTATGTATGCAAGCTCCGAGAAAACTGAAAATAACCAGTATATTGAATATGTAATCAAAATAGAGAAATAGTATTGACTTTGGTTTTCTTTAATGTTAAAATTAAAGGGACAATAAAGAAAACGGGGGCTAATGATATGAGAAAAGCGCATTGGATGGCAGGGAATTACGGTGTTATGGTACACTATCTTCCGGAAGCTATGCCTTGTGGCGGTCCAAAAAAAATGACAGTTAATGAAATGGCTGATAATTTTGATGTCAAAGCGTTTGTTAAAGAATTAAAGGATATGGGCGCAAGCTGGGTTATATTTCCGTTTGGTCAAAACTCAGGCTATTACTGGTCGTATAATGTGGAAATTGAAAAACGCATCCCCGGTATTTGTACAAGAAGAGACCTCGCATTTGAGCTTGCGGTTGAAATAAAAAAACAAGGACTAAGGTTTATTGCATATTTCCCGACTGAGGTTGACGACAACGTTAAAATGATCAGATATGCTTTCGGTTGGGACCTGTCGCCCGACAAAAAGGTGTTTATGGAACGTTGGATGAAGGTTGTAAAATATTACGGTGAAAAATACGGCGACCTTCTTGACGGTTGGTGGTTTGACGGAAACTATGATACAAAAATAAAGACCTTCAAACGAACACTTGACTGGAACAATTCAAGGTTTGACGAAAAAGCATGGTTTGAGGCGGCGCGTGCAGGTAACCCTGACAGAATTACCGCTATGAATGACGGCGCAAATCAAATGACATACGTATTTGAACAGGAAGAATATATCGGCGGCGAAAGCAGCCGGAATTTAGAGTTTTATCCGTGGGATTATGAGTCCAGGGAAAAACAGTGGCACGCACTTATTTGTGTTGATACATCAGAATGGTTCCACTATCAGGAGGGCAAGATTGCGCCACCGAAATTCTCAGACGAGGAGCTGTTTGAATATACAAAGAAATGCCTTGATAAAAAGGGCGGAATTACATGGAACATAGGCATTTATGAAGACGGCACAATGGCTGAGGAATCTGTTGCACAGATAAAAAGACTCAAAGAAAGTTTGGGGAAATAAATATGAGAAAAGCGGATTGGATGGCAGGAAACTACGGTATTATGGTTCACTTTGTTCCAAACCTTAAGCCTCGCTACAGTGGTGGCGGACTTGATTTCAACCAAATGGCAGACGGGTTTGATGTTAAAAACTTTGTCAGTGAAGTCAAGGCTATGGGCGGAAAATGGATTTTATTCCCGTTCGGACAAAATATTATCGGCTATTGGTCATATAACGCTGTGATTGAAAAATATCTTCCCGGGGTCTGTTCAAAGCGTGATTTAGTGCTGGAAATTGCTATCGAGGCAAAAAGACAGGGACTGAGATTCATTGCATATTTACATACGTCGTATGACGAATGTACAGAAGAATTCCGAAATGCTTTTGGTTGGAATTTGTCAAGCGATAAAAAGGTGTTTATGGAGCGCTGGACAGCCGCAATGCGTTATTATTCGGAAAAATTCGGCGATTTGCTTGACGGCTGGTGGTTTGACGCTTGCTACAGATCAAAGGAAAAATCCTTCCTTAAAACACACGACTGGGATAATTCGAGATTTGACGAAGATAAATGGTTTGAGGCGGCCCGCGCAGGAAATCAAAACAGAATTACAGCAATGTGTGACGGGGCAAATCAAATGACCTATGTTTTTGAACAGGAGGAATATCTTGCAGGTGAAAGCAGCAGGACATTAGAGTTTTATCCGTGGGATTATGACTCCACGGAAAAGCAGTGGCATGCGCTTATTTGTACCGACTGTTTCTGGGGACATTGTGAAAGAGAGGGAGAGATTGACCCTCCTAAATTTACAGATGACGAAATGTGTGAATATACAAAAACCTGCCTGGAGAAAAGAGGCGCAATTACATGGAATGTAGGAATTTACCAGGACAGCACCATGGCGGAAAAAACAGTTGCACAAATAAAAAGACTTAAAGAAAGATTAGGAATATAATAGAGATATCCCGAAATACATTTGTATTTCGGGATATTTTTGTTTAGAATTTAACTCTCCATACGGTGGTCCATACTGACTTATATTATAAATTTAAAAGTCTTATTGCGTTTTCTCTTGAAATTTTTTCAAAAGCTTCGGCAGAAATTCTGCCCTCATTTTTCCACTCTTTCAAGGTTCTTGTAAGCGGAATATCCATACCGTAGCAGCAAAAATCTGTGCCGAAATATGCTCTGTCCTGAAATTCCTCCAAAAATGCTGGACCGTACTCAGGGTCGCGTGTCAAGGCATTATATGCGGTTTCGTCTGAAAGGTCAAGATGGAGATTGGGATATTTTCTTAAAAGCTTGGGAACTGCGCCTTCCTCCTTAATAGGACCTGCAGGCAATACACCAACCTGATTTTCTGTTTTAAAACCAAATATAAATCCTCTTGAACCGATTGTGTCAAGCTTAGCGATTTCTGACCAGAACACAGGCCCATGCCCTAAGATTATCAGCTTAGGGAAACGCTGCAGAGTATGCTCAAGCTGAGGAAGCCCGGGGTTGTCATATAGTCCGAAATCACCGTCAAGCTGGTCTGAACCGTCATATATAACAGGGAGGCCGACTTTCTCAGCCGCGCTGAAAAGGTTTTGCACCCTTGGGTCCATAACCTGCATATTCGGCATAACCTCACCGACACCTTTGCAGCCTTTGTCTTTATAGTAGGCCAAAACCTTATCAAGCGGCGCGTCGGGGGAGTTTGTGAGCGCTCTCGGGTCTATGTTGCAGAAGGGTATAAACCTGTCAGGATATTTTTCCGCCATGTCAAGAATATCCTCATTTGATTGAGGCAGATAAATTTCCGCATTTACAACAGGAAGAAGAACACCCTTTTCAATGCCGTAATGGTCATAGGCCTCTATTAGCTGCTGAGGAGTATAGAAAGGAGTTACAAACGGAGCAGGTTTCCAATATGCATGCGAGTGAATGTCAATGTACATATTTATTCACCTTTTCTATCAATCATTTTTATTATAATCGGTACAAGAGTTGTAATAATCAAACCCAAGACCAAATACCTTGAATATACTAATCCAATACTCTTTAATGCAACGTTTCCGGCAACCACCAAAACCAAGCCTGCGCCGCCGCAGATAGCACGCATTTTTGCTCTTTTTGGAATTGTGTATCCGATAAACTTCGTTTCAAGCAGATTACCTGAGAAAAATCCCGCAGAGAAAAACATTATTTTAAGATTATCCTCGGATGGAAATAGAAGGCTTACACCAAGCGTAATCAAAAACGCTGTAATTCCTAATATTTTTGGGTTTTTTATCTCTTTTAACCTGTCTCCGGTTAAGGTTATAATAAGTCCGATGGCTGTTCCGCAAAGTATATCGGCAGGGGTATGCACCCCGAGATACATTCGGGAAATCCCCGTCAGGAAAACTAAAATTATTCCCGAAACATATATCCACTTTTTTCTGAAAATTACCGAAAACATCCCCGAAAATGTGGTTGACATCTGTGCATGACCGCTGGGGAAAGAATATCCGTAACCTGTAGACAGGTCAATCTGCTCGACGTCCGAATAGGTGTAAGGACGAGGTACACGAAATATATTTTTGAGAAATGAGTTAAGCGCAAAAGAGATAAAAAGGAATATACCTATATAGTATGCTTTATCCTTGTTAACGCACCAGTATATAACCCCGAGTATGACAAGATAGACATACTCACCCGTCAGCGCGGAGATTATCAAAAATAAATTGTCCAGCAGAGGGGTAGAAAACCCTTGAAGGTATAAAAGAAAATCCGTCATAACATCACCTTAATTTTTAAAAAGCGCCATGTTTCAGGCGCCTTTTTGATTATATAATATTTATTTCTTTTTTGCAATAGCTTCCTTTGTTTTTGCAACAATATTTTCGGGTGTAAGACCGTAGTCTTTAAGAAGCTGAGCAGGTTTGCCTGATTTACCGAATTGGTCGTTAATGCCGACTCTTGCCATCGGAGTAGGACATTTTTCGGAAAGAACTTCAGCAACCGCGCTGCCGAGACCGCCAATGATGTTGTGTTCTTCAGCAGTTACGATAGCACCTGTTTCTTTAGCGGCTTTAACGATAATGTCTTCGTCAATAGGTTTAATGGTGTGAATGTTGATTACTCTCGCGTTAATGCCTTCTTCTGCGAGCAAATCAGCGGCAGTAAGCGCATCGGGAACCATAAGACCGTTTGCAATAATTGTAACGTCTGTTCCGTCCTTAAGCAGAACGCCTTTGCCGATTTCAAATTTATATGTAGCCTCGTCATTGATAACGGGAACTGCAAGTCTGCCGAATCTTAAGTAAACAGGGCCGTTGTGTTTGATAGCTGCTTCAACTGCAGCAATGGATTCAACAGCGTCTGCGGGGCTGATAACAACCATGTGGGGGATTGCACGCATAAGAGCAATGTCCTCAACAGACTGGTGAGTAGCACCGTCTTCACCGACAGAAATACCTGCGTGAGTCGCACCGATTTTGACGTTTAAGTTAGGATAGCAAATAGCGTTTCTGACCTGTTCAAAAGCACGTCCTGCCGCAAACATTGCAAAGGTGCTTGCAAAAACTGTCTTCCCGCAGGAAGCAATACCTGCCGCGGTTGACATCATATTTGCTTCCGCGATGCCGCAGTTGATAAAACGGTCGGGAAATTCTTTTTTGAATGTATCGGTTTTTGTGGATTTGGAAAGGTCCGAATCCATTACAACAATGTCATATTTGTCGCCGAATTTAGCAAGAGCCATACCATAGGCTTCTCTTGTAGCAATTTTTTTAACTTCAGCCATTATTTAGCACCTCCAAGTTTAGCGATTGCAGCATCAAGCTCTTCGATTGCCTGAGCATACTGCTCGTCGTTCGGAGCACTGCCGTGCCAAGCTGCATTGTTTTCCATAAAGGAAACACCTTTACCCTTTACGCTGTTACAAATAATAACAGTAGGTACGCCCTTAACCTTTTTTGCAGCTTCAATGGCATTGTCGATTTCTTCAACGCTGTGGGCGTCTGCGATAATAACATTCCAGCCGAAAGCTTCAAATTTTTTGTCAACGGGAGTCGGATTCATAACCTTTCTGACGTCACCGTCAATCTGAAGGAGGTTGAGGTCAACGAACGCTGTGATATTGTCCAATTTGTAGTGGGGAGCAAACATAGCTGCTTCCCAGACCTGACCTTCTTCAAGCTCGCCGTCGCCTAAGATTGCGTAAACTCTGTAATCCTTGTTGTCAAGCTTTGCCGCAAGTGCCATTCCGTTAGCGGCGCAAATTCCCTGACCGAGTGAACCTGTAGTCATATCAACGCCGGGAACACCCTTCATATCAGGGTGGCCCTGAAGATAGCTGTCAGCCTGTCTGAAGCCTTTTAAATCTTCTTCAGGGAAGAAACCGCGTTCTGCAAGGGTTGCGTAAAGTGCGGGTGAACAATGACCCTTTGACATTACAAAACGGTCCCTGTCCGGATTTTTGGGATTTTTTGGGTCGATATTATTCATTTGTTTAAAATATAGTACCGACATTATTTCTGCGATAGAAAGTGAACCGCCCGGATGACCGGAAGCGGCGCTGTATACTGCGGTAAGAGCATTTTTTCTAATCTTATACGCAGTAATTTCCAGCTTGTTTTTTAAGCTGCTGTCCATGAAAAGATACCCCTTTCGAAAAATATAATGAATATATTTTACCATAGAAACTTTAAATGTGCAATAGGCTATCCGCCATTTTAGGTAAATTTTTTTATATCTTCTGCATATACTACTCATATATGTGCAGTAAGCGGATTATTTTATTGAAAGGAACATAAAAATGGAGGAAAAAAATAATAAAAAAGAGGAAAATTATGATTTTATATATGAGGACTATCTTGATGCGAAAAAGGGTGACCCCGACGATATGATTTTCTCGTCGGTTCAGCAGGATAAGACACAATCTGAAAAATAACACATCATCTGATTTTTTGCCTGCGAGCTTTTCGCAGGCGTTTATTAGATAAAAATGAAAGAAAAGTAAAAAAATACTTGATTTTTATAAAAAAGCGTGATATAATACTAAAGTTGAAAAATACACACATTTCCCATCTGCGGGAGTTGCCCTGAAAACTGCTACATGCGGGGTCCCTGGCAGAGATGACGGAAATGGAGGAATTAAAAACGGAGGTGTTTATTATGGTAGCAGTATCAATGAAACAGCTGCTTGAGGCAGGTGTACATTTCGGACATCAGACAAGAAGATGGAACCCGAAAATGAAGGAGTATATTTTTACGGAAAGAAACGGAATCTATATTATAGATCTCCAGAAAACCGTAAAAAAGGTTGAGGAAGCGTACAACTTTATCCGCGAGATTTCCGAGTCCGGCAAGGATGTTCTTTTCGTAGGAACAAAAAAGCAGGCCCAGGACGCTATCAAGGAAGAAGCTGAAAGAGTTGGCATGTTCTATGTCAACAATCGTTGGCTCGGCGGTATGCTCACAAACTTCAAAACAATCAAAAAAAGAATCGGCAGACTCGAACAGCTTCACAAAATGGTTGAAGACGGTACTTTTGACCTTCTTCCCAAAAAAGAAGTTATCAAGCTTAAGGGCGAAATCGAAAAGCTTGAAAAATTTCTTGGCGGTATCAAGAACATGAAGGGTGTTCCCGGTGCTATGTTCGTTGTTGACCCGAGAAAAGAAAGAATTGCAATTGCTGAAGCAAAAAGACTCGGTATTCCTGTTGTTGCAATTGTTGACACAAACTGTGACCCTGATGAAGTTGACTATGTAATTCCCGGTAATGACGATGCTATCAGAGCTGTAAAACTTATTGCAGGTGCAATGGCTGACGCAATTCTCGAGGGCAGACAGGGCGAACAGATGACCGACAATGCAGAAGAAGCTATGGAAGCTATAACGGAAGAAGAATAATAACAGGAGGAAGCTTAACATGATTACAGCAGCAGCAGTAAAAGAATTAAGAGAAACAACCGGTTGCGGAATGATGGACTGTAAAAAAGCTCTTTCGGAAACAAACGGTGATATGGATAAAGCTATTGAATGGCTGAGAGAAAAAGGTCTCGCAGCTGCAACAAAAAAAGCAGGCAGAATCGCTGCGGAAGGTCTTGTTTTTGCTGATGTATATGAAGATAACAAGGTTGGTGTTGTTATCGAAGTAAACAGCGAAACCGACTTCGTTGCCAAAAACGAAGATTTTAAAAACTTCGTTTCAACTCTTGCAGGCGTTGTTGCAAAAGAAAATCCTGCTGATGTTGATGCACTTAAGGCATTGACATATCCGGGAAGTGACATCACTGTTGAAGAAATGCTCAGAGAAAAAATTCTTACAATCGGTGAAAATATGAACATCAGAAGATTTGTAAGATATGAAGGCGACGTTGTAACCTATATCCACGGCGGCGGCAGAATTGGCGTTATGGTTAAGGTTGAAGCTGACCTTTCAAATTCAGCGTCAGTTGAGGCTGCAAAAGATGCGGCAATGCAGATCGCAGCTATGAATCCTACTTATATGGACAAATCAGTTGTTCCTGCAGAGGATATTGATCATGAAAAGAACATTATTTTAGCACAGATTAAGGAAGATCCCAAAAATGCTAACAAGCCCGAAAATATTCTTGAAAAAATGGTTGAAGGCAAAATCAATAAGTTCTTTGAAGAAAACTGTCTCCTTCAGCAGAAGTTTGTTAAAGATGACAAAGTATCTGTTGAAAAGTATCTTGCATCAAACGGTGTTAAATTCATTGACTATGTAAGATTTGAAAAAGGCGAAGGCATTGAAAAAAGAGAAGATGACTTCGCGGCAGAAGTTGAAAGAATGGCAGGCAAATAATTTTAATAATTATAAAAGGAACGCTTTTTGCGTTCCTTTTTTTATTGCACAAATAAGGAAGGCGGTTATGGACAAATCCTGAAAAGTATGTTTCCATATTAGGCGATAAAACTATTTTTTGCCAAAAACGAAAATAATACTTGATAGATACAATAAAATGTAGTATAATAACCATAAGAATATTTTGACAAGGGGAACGATTATCATGAAACCGAAATACAAAAAGATATTATTAAAACTGAGCGGAGAAGCCCTTGCCGGCAAGCAGGGGTTCGGACTTGACGAGGAAGTGCTTTCGGAAATTTCCGAAACTATAAAAAAATGTGTTGAGAAAGGTGTTGAGGTGGCCATTGTTGTAGGCGGCGGAAACTTTTGGCGCGGCAGAAGCGGTGAAAAAATGGAACGCACAAGAGCTGACCACATGGGAATGCTTGCAACGGTTATAAATGCACTTGCAATGCAGGATGCGCTTGAGCGTGCCGGAGTGCCGACAAGAGTGCAGACAGCTATTGAAATGAGACAGATAGCCGAACCATACATACGCGGCAAGGCGGACTCTCATCTCAATAAAGGCAGAGTTGTAATTTTCGGCTGCGGTACAGGTAACCCTTATTTCTCAACCGATACAACGGCGGCGCTCAGAGCCGCTGAGATAAATGCGGAAATAATCCTTCTGGCGAAAAAGGTTGACGGCGTTTATGACAGTGACCCCAAAGTCAATAAAGACGCG
>JBAYOS010000038.1:0-11173 GCA_041678125.1 Monoglobales bacterium | reverse complement strand
GGTGTTACAATAAGATTTGCAATACACATTACGACAGCAACCCCGATACTTCCGACTATTGCGGCAAGAATGAATTTGCCGGTTTTTTTAGCAATAAACCCTGTCAAAATAAGAAGTGTACCGGTGGAAATAATGTGCATTATAATTCCGTATATTCCGCTTTGGGCAGAAACGGTAAGTCCTTGCACCAAACAAGCGATAATCGTCATTATAATTCCAGTCGGGATTCCCATTACCAGTGTGCCGATGAGTATCGGAATATCACCGGGGTCATATTCCAAAAAGGGTGCCGCCGGGAAAATCGGAAAGTGAATGAGCATTACGAGCACTACTGCCATTGCTGCCAGCACTGCTGCCAGGGTGATTTTTTTTGTTGTGTTCATTATACATACCTCCATTAAAAAATCCCGCATATCTTCAGATAAACAGGAACGCATAGAGGCGCCCTCTTCTCTCATCCAGACTTTACTGTCGGTTTTGGAATTTCACCAAATCGGCCACAAAATGTGGTTCGCGGACTTTACCGCCGGTAGGGAATTTCACCCCTCCCCGAAGATAGCATGATTTTTTTCTTTTTTATTATTATACTCCGTTTTTTTCAGTTTGTCAATAGAAAATTTCTTTAAGACAAAGTCCCTCAGGCGGTGCGGTTATTCCCGCAAGAGTTCGGTCGCCGCTTTCAATTATATCGGCAATCTTATCAAATTCTATTTTGCCTGTCCCGGCATAAACCAGAGTTCCGGCAATAATCCTGACCATATTATATAAAAAACCATCAGCATTTATTTCTATAATAATTTGCTCGTCCTTTTGGGCAATGTTTAAGAAGTTTACTGTCTTGATGGTGGTTTTCTGCTGACCACCGCTTGCCATAAATGCCGAAAAATCGTGAGTTCCCACAACAGATTTTGCCGCAATTTTCATTCTATCAAGATTGATTTTAATGGGATAATGCCATGCAAATCTGCATAAAATCGGGTTTTTATGCGGAGCGTTATAGATTGTGTATGTGTAGGTTTTCGATTTTGCGCTGAAACGCGCGTGAAAATCCAGACTTGCCTCGCTTGAAGCCGTGCAGGAAATATCGTCAGGCAAATGGGTGTTGAGCGCAAAACAGAACTTATCTGCAGGGACTGAGCTTTCGGTTTTAAAGTTGCATATATATTTTGCCGCGTGAACGCCTGCATCTGTTCGGCTGCAGCCTGTAATAGAGAGCTTTTCACCCGTTACTTTTTTTATTGCATCTTCAACCGCCTGCTGAATTGTAATTCCGTTTTCCTGCCGCTGAAACCCGTGATAATTCGTTCCGTCAAAGCTGAGGGTAAGCATTATATTTCTCATAATTATAAACCCCAAACCATAGCTGCTGCAAATATCAAAATAAAGATAAAAGCGGCGAGGGCATCGAACATAGTCATTTTAATTGTTTTCAGCTTGGTGCGGTTTTTGCCGCCCTGATAGCAGCGACATTCCATCGCAACCGCCAGCTCGTCCGCGCGCCTGAAAGCGCTGATAAACAGCGGAACTAAAATAGGAATAAGCGCCTTTGCGCGTCGGAGAAGATTTCCCGTTTCAAAATCGGAACCTCTTGAGGACTGTGCCTTTATTATTTTGTCCGTTTCATCAATAATTGTCGGGATAAATCGAAGTGCAATGGTCATCATCATTGCTATTTCGTGCGACGGGACACCGATTTTCGACAGGGGAGATATAAGCTTTTCTATACCGTCCGTAAGCACAATAGGGGATGTTGTATAGGTGAGCATAGATGTGCCTGTTACAAGCAAAATAAGGCGGAGCGCCATTTTTATTGTAATGGAAACGCCCTCCTCAGTAATCTTAAAAATCCAGAAGGAATAAATAACTTTTCCGCTTGTCAAAAAAAGATTAATCACTGCGGTAAAAACTATGAAAAACAAAAGCGGTTTTAAGCTTTTTAAAATCATTTTTGCAGGAATTTTTGCAATGGCGCTGACCAATACCAAAAAAAGCGCGCAAATAGCATATCCGATTGCATTTTTAACCATAAAAAGCATGATGATATACACAAATATTAAAATAATTTTTGTTCTGGGGTCAAGTCTGTGAACTGCCGAATTTCCAGGCAGATACTGACCCAGTGTAATATCTCTTATCATTTAAATCCTCTTAACTTTTTATTTTAAACAGTTTTAAAATTTCTTTTTCAGCTTTTGATACAGTATAAATATCCTCAGGCAAATCAAGCCCCTTTTGACGGAGCTTTCTGATAAGCTTTGTTATCTGCGGGACATCAAGTCCGTATCTTTTAAGCTCGTCGCCGAGTCCGAAAATTTCAACAGGTGTACCCTCACGGACAATGCTGCCCTTTTTAATTATAAGAACACGCTGAGCCATTCTGGCAATATCCTCCATACTGTGAGACACCAAAAGTATGCCCATATTCTGTTTTTCGTGCAAGTCCTTAATGCGGCTTAAAATATCGGTTCTGCCCTTGGGGTCAAGCCCTGCCGCCGGCTCGTCAAGTATTAAAAGTTCGGGTTTCATTGCAAGCACACCGGCGATGGCGGCTCTGCGCTTTTGTCCGCCCGAAAGCTCAAAAGGTGATTTTTTCTCAAGCTCGGAGGAAAGTCCTACAAGCTCCATAGCCTCCCGTGCGCGAAGGTTTGCCTCCTCGTCAGAAAGACCTAAATTTTTCGGGCCGAAGGCAATGTCCGATAAAACGGTTTCATCAAAAAGCTGGTACTCGGGATATTGAAATACAAGTCCTATTTTAAATCTCAGCTGGCGGAGACTAACCTCTTTTGAATTTATGTCTTTCCCGTCCAAAAGCACTCTGCCCGAGGTGGGTTTTATAAGACCGTTCAGGTGCTGAATCAGCGTGGATTTTCCGCTTCCGGTATGACCGATAAGACCGACAAATTCACCCGAATTTATCTCGATATTTATATTTGAAAGCGCCTTTTTCTCATAAGGGGTTCCTTCCATATATATATACTCAAGGTTTTCAGTTTTAATCTGCATGAGAAACCTCCCTCAGCGCCCGCACAATCTCGTCTGCACAGCTGTCTGCGTCAAGCAGGTCGTGTCTTATGTGGATTCCGTCCCTGCGAAGTCTGAACATAAGGTCAGTAACCTGCGGAACGTCAAGTCCGACACTTTTTAAAAGAGCAACATTTGCAAAGGTCATTTCAGGTGTATCGTCAACGATTATCTTGCCGTTATCCATGACAATTACCCTGTCCGCCTGAGCCGCTTCCTCCATATAATGAGTTATCAACACAATGGTAATGTTCTGCTCCTTATTAAGCAGCTTGATTGTTTCCATGATTTCCGCTCTGCCCTTAGGGTCAAGCATTGCGGTAGGCTCGTCAAGCACAATATATTTGGGCATCATCGCAATAATACCAGCGATGGAAATTCGCTGTTTTTGACCGCCCGACAGGTTGTGCGGCTGAGCCTCCTTGAAGTCCGCCATATCGACAGTTTCAAGCGCAAAATCAACCCTGCGCCTTATTTCATCGGGCGCAATTCCAAGATTTTCGGGGCCGAAAGCCACATCCTCTTCAACCATTGTGGCAACAATCTGGTTGTCCGGATTTTGAAAAACCATACCGACTCTTTTGCGGATTTCGGGCAAAAGGGTCTCGTCCATTGTGTTCATTCCATCTATAATCACACTTCCGCCCGTCGGGAGCAAAATTGCGTTAAGATGTTTTGCCAAAGTAGATTTTCCACTGCCGTTATGACCTAAAACGGCAACAAACTGCCCCTGCGGAATTTCCGTTGTAATTCCGCAGATTGCAAGTTTTAATTTCTCCGTGTCATAACTGAATGTTAAATCTTTTATTTCTATCATATTTATTTATCTTTCCCATCTTCCTGTTGAGCCGCAGGGCAGAATAAGCCCGCTTGCAGTTATCGGAAGCCCGATTTCATGAACAAAGGCTTCACCGCAGAAGGATTTTTTAACGGTCAGACTTATCATATTTGATACTACAATAGGCGAAAGACCTGTTGTATAAGAATTTATAACCATCGCAAGAGAATTTTCGCTTAATAGTCCGCTGCACTCGTCAAGCAGACGATAAAGCTCGTCCTCAAGCTTCCACACCTCGCCATTCGGACCTCTGCCGTAGGAGGGCGGGTCCATAATGATTATGTCGTATTTTCTGCCGCGGCGTTTTTCACGGGCGACAAATTTTATGACATCGTCAACGATAAATCTTATGTAGCTGTTGCCAAGCCCCGAAAGCTCGGCATTTTCCTTTGCCCAGGCCACCATTCCCTTTGAGGAATCCACATGGACCACCTCTTGTGCGCCTGCAGCGGCTGCTGCAACGGTCGCTCCGCCTGTATAGGCAAACAGGTTTAGGACTTTAATATCGTTTCTGCCGCTCAATTTAATTTTATCCGCAACATAATCCCAATTGGTTGCTTGTTCGGGGAAAAGACCTGTGTGTTTGAAGCCCATAGGCTTTATATAAAACTTCAAATTGCCATAGGAAACAGTCCATTTTTCGGGCAGTTTTTTATTATATTTCCAACTGCCGCCACCATCACTGCTTCTGCTGTATCGGGCGTGCGCGTTGTCCCAAAGCTCGGGGCGGAATCTGCCCTCCCAAATGACCTGCGGGTCGGGACGGGCGAGGAGAATGTTCCCCCAGCGTTCCAGTTTTTCGCCGCTGCCCGAATCTATTACCTCAAAATCCTTCCATTTATCAGAAATCCACATATTTTCCCCTCATTAAAAAAGAGGCATATCACAATCTTAAATTGCGATACAGCCCCTCTCTGATTTACTTATTTTTAAGTTTACGGCGTTTTCTTTCAGCAAGAATGCAATATAAAATCCCTGCAATTACATATAAAACCGAAAGAATAGCTCCGATTTTTTGCCCTCTCAGGTAGTTTGGAATATATCTGCCGAGAGATTCGGAAAACTGGTTCGGTATATATCTGATAACGCACATCAGCAAGGTTACATAACCGCTAAAGACAAACAAGATTACCGCATTTTTCTTTTTCATGAACCATAGTATCGCGCTTACAATTGAAACAGCAGCGGCACATGCCAGAATAATCGGAACTGCTACATCCATGGTAGGCGTGATATAAAATGAGTTATTACAAATATTAAATATAAGCAGTTGCGTTATCAAAAGCAACATTGCTTCCGCAACAACGATAAGCATCAAATTGGTATAGTGTTCATCTGAGTACACTGTCTTTCTGTTCTTGTTCACGGACACACTCCTCTCAAAGCTGGGTCAGGGTAATTCCCACCGCATTTATTATACCCCAATTTTCACTTTAAGTCAACAATTTTATTTCATGTATTTGTTTAATCTGTCATTTTCCGGAGTAACAAAAGGCAATGCGGGAATCTTTTTATCCTCACGGGGAGCAGAGGGTTTGGAAAGCATCGGTTTGTCAAAAGCATATTTTATAACCTTATCCATATTATCAGCGCAGATGAAGCTGATATTTTCTTTTACAACCAACGGAAGCTCCTCAATATCCTTTTTATTTCCGGACGGGATAATTATCGTCTTCACGCCATATCTGAGTGCAGCAAGGCTTTTTTCTTTAAGACCGCCGATTTCAAGGACTCTGCCGCGGATTGTAATTTCGCCCGTCATCGCAAGGTCTGCACGCAAAGGTGTTCCCTTAAGTGCGGAAATCAGAGCAGATGCCATAGTAATTCCTGCCGACGGACCGTCCTTTGGTGTTGCGCCTTCGGGCACATGAATGTGAATGTCTTTTGTTTTATAAAAATCCTTGTCAATGCCCAGAATATCTGCTCTGCTTCTGATATAACTAATCGCCGCGCCGGCGGATTCTTTCATAACATCACCGAGGTTTCCTGTCAGTTTAACCTCGCCTTTACCGTCGGCAATATTTACCTCAATGGTAAGGGTTTCGCCGCCGACACTCGTCCATGCAAGCCCGGTTGCCGTTCCGATTTCGGGCTTTATTCCTTTTGCTTCGGAATAAACGGGGGCGCCGAGATAATTTGATAAGTTTGTCGGCATTATTTTAACCGATTTTACCTTGCCTGACACAATTTCGCCCGCGGTTTTCCGGCATATTTTGGCAATCTCTCTTTCAAGATTTCTCACGCCCGATTCTCTTGTGTAAAGCTGGATAATATCTTTAAGAGCGGACTGAGAGATTGAAAGCTGTCTGCCTGTCAAACCGTGCTTTTTAAGCTGTTTGGGCAAAAGATGGTTTTTAGCAATATAATATTTTTCATCATAATGGTAGCCTGACAGATTTATCACGTCCATTCTGTCAAGAAGGGGGCGGTCAATAGTATCAAGATTATTTGCGGTTGTTATAAACATAACCTTTGAAAGGTCAAAGGGAACTTCTATATAATGGTCGCGGAAAGCGTGGTTTTGCTCGCTGTCCAAGACCTCAAGAAGTGCCGCCGATGGATTGCCCTTTGCATCCGAGCTCATTTTATCAATTTCGTCCAATAAAATAACGGGATTGTCGCACTTTGCACGTTGGAGCGCTTCAATTATTCTGCCCGGCATGGAGCCGATATATGTTTTTCTGTGACCGCGAATATCCGCTTCATCACGCACTCCGCCGAGTGAAATCCGAACATAGCTTCTGCCGAGACTTTCGGCAATGGATTTGACGATTGAAGTTTTGCCTGTTCCCGGAGGACCGTACAGACACATAATGGAGCCCTGCGGTTTGCCAGTGAGCTTCATCACCGCAATATACTCCAGCACGCGCTCTTTAACCTTTTCAAGTCCGTAATGTTCTCTGTCAAGTATTTTTTTTGTCTTTGCAATATTTATGTTTGTTTTATCCGACTTGCCCCAAGGCAGACTCAAAACCGATTCAATATATGTTTGAATAACGCCTGTTTCTCCCGTTGCGGGCGGAAGCTTTTTAAGACGAGCGATTTCATGCTCAAGCTTTGCTTTTGCCTCGTCGGGCAAATCAAGCTCACGCATTTTTGAAACATATTCATTGGTTTCTTCGTTTTCGCCGCAAAGCTCCTCGAGCTCATCCTCGGTAGCCTTAAGCTGCTCACGCAGATAATATTCCTGCTGATGCTTATCCATAGACTCCTTAACCTTGCGTTCTATCTTCTGACCGATTTTCGCAAGCTCAATTTCTTCGGTAAGAGTATAAATAAGCTGGAGCAAACGGTCCTTTAAATCGAGTGCCTCAAGGATAGACTGCTTGCCGCCGACAGGGATACCGAGGTTATACGCCATAACGTCAGCACGCTGACCTTCATCGTCAATACCTGCCATACCTAAAACGGTTTCGGGAGAAAGTGCGCCTGATATGTTTATGTATTCCATGAAAAGGTCGCGGCATCTTGAAGCCATAGCCTTTATTTCAATATCGTTTTTATCGTAATTGCAGTCAAATTCCCTGACCTGCGCTGTAAGGTATCTGCCACCTTTTTCAAAAGAAAGCATTTCTGCGCGGCTTATTCCTTCAAACAGGATTCGGATAGCTCCGCTGGGCAGTTCTATACTTTGTTTTACTTTTGCTATTGTTCCGAAAGAATATACATCATCTTCGGTAAAATCGTCCGCATAGGTTTTCTGGGCAGCAAGAAATATCATGCTGTCATTAGCAATGGCGGCAGCAAGCGATTTTTTTGATATTTCACGTGCCACATCAAGATGTATCACCATCATGGGAAATACAACCATATCACGCAGCACCATAAGAGGATATTTTTTAATATTTTCTTTTATCATAATCAATTTCTTTCCCTTTATAAATCTGACATATTATAAATATCATTATACACTAAGCCAAAATAATTTGCAATATAATATTTTTGGCAGCAAATATAATTTTTTCACCTTTGCAATAATAAATCATATTTTATCATAAGTACAAAGAAAATTCAACCTGCAAAAGAAATTTTTATATTTGTAATATAATCTTAATGAGTCGGTTATATGACTGTTACATTTGTATGGTATAATTAGATTGGTGATTTATATGAAAATAAAAAGATTATTATACATATTGCTTGTTCTTGCACTATTTCCGATAAGCAGTGCGGCGGCTGAGGAATACCCGTATCTTCCTACCTTTCTTAAAGAGGAAGTTGTTTCTCAGTTTAAAATAAACACTGCCGGGAAAACCATGCTTTATGAGCGGGTTAATATTTTCGGGGACCTTGACGCGTGGATGATAGGCTGGTTTGACGCGGAAAGCAAGATTGTAACAGGCATAACCGACAACGAGGACATAATTTATTACAGCAAATCCTATTTTAATGAAACCGCGCCCGCTGATTTTACAGACATGGTATCTGCTCAGGAGGGGCTGGAAATCGCGCGCAATTTTATGTATGAAATTATGCCCAGAACAGCTTTTAAACTTGTGTCCGCAAAGGCGTACGAATATACCTTTTCTCAAACGCACAACGGGATAAGACTGCTGGGCAGAGATGCGACAGTGGTTGTGGACAAGCGGAGCGGCCAGGTGATTTATTATAAGGGATTCGGTCAAAGTGGCAGTTCTTTTGAGCTTATGGAAAGGCTGATAACCCCTGAATACGCCTTTGAGCTGTTCTATGAAAATATCGGGACCGAACTTGTATATAATACTGTTTTTGACCATAATGCAAAGATTAAAACTCTGCGTCCCATGTATATTTTAAACCGAAGCAGGCTAAAGGCGGTTGACGCTCAGACGGGCGAGATAAAAAAAGTTGTGATGCACGACTATAACTATTATTATAATGACAGCTATTATAACGACAATTACTATCTTGATAATAATATTAATACCGAGGAAAAGAACTTTGTCCGTGACGGAAGTATTTCGGCGTCGGGTTATGATATAAATTCTTTGACGGGAAATATCCTTCTCGGGCTTTATGAGGATTATTCTGCAACAATTACGCCGGGCAGGCTAAGCTTTTATTCGGATATTGAAGGCAATGAAAACACGCTGCCCGTGTTAAAAATAGATTTTGTGCCGACAAAATATGCCGTCAATACACTTGAATTTTCCGAACTTTTTGATGAAGGCAACATACAAAGCTTCAGCAACGTTGAAAGCGATACGGCTTTTGTTTTTGCAAGAGCGTATGTCAATGCGGAAAACGGCAATCTTGTGGATTTTGAAACGGTTCAAAATGCCGACTATGTGCCGAATAATAACAAATATTATAATTTATATCAGATTAACAGATTTGTTCTGGACGTAACGCAAGGGCAGGATTTGAAGTATTTCGGAAGTCTTGAGCTTAATGAAAACGAAAAAATGATTACCTATGCAAGATATGCCGACGGTATCAGGGTTATAGGTGAGGGAGTAAGCCTTATATATAATTCGGCACTCAACATGATTACCGATTATTCGCTTGTTTTGACCAAAGGGGAATTTATTTCAACCGAGTTTATGATGTCCCCGGGTCAGCTTAAACCTTATGTTAAGCAACAGCTTTCACTTGAGCTTTTTTATGCGGATAAAGATGAGAAAACCAAATTTGTTATATACGATGCGACCAATAAGAATATTGCATTTGACCCCTTTACGGGAATGAGAATTGACAGGACCGAAAGCGGAGCAACCTTTTTGGGAAGCTGCAGCTTGGGAAATGAGGAATATATTATAAACGGTGCGGCAGTTACCGCCCCCCCGCCTGTTATAAATTCGGGCAGGCTGTTTCTTCCGCTTGGAGTTGTTGCATCAAGACTTGGATATGAAATGTCCGCAGGGGAGGAAATTTCTCTGACAAATGCTAAGGACATTATAAAGATTATAGGAGATAGATGCACAATTAACGGAGAGGACTTTGTCATTGATTTACCTCCAGCAAATATTTCGGATAATATTTACGTTTCTGCAAGAAGTCTGCGAACACTTTTCGGAATGTACATCAGTTGGGATATTGAGACTGACAAAATCAGATTAGTAAGATAAAAAAAGCCGTTCACATGTTGGTGAACGGCTTTTTAATTATCTGTTTTCAAATATTTCGTTTACCTGCCTATACGATTCGGGAGTGCCTATATCATAGCAATCGCCTTCAAAAACATACGCATAAACGTCCTTTTTCTTATGAAGCCAGGAAGGGAAAAATCCCGGTGCGTCAGGGTTACCGCCCTCGCTGAGATATTGTTTTATCATAGGAATGGTTTCTTTTTTATACATATAAACCGCGTAAACTGCAATATCGGACGGTGGATTTTCGGGTTTTTCCACCATATCAATCACTTTCCCGTTTTCGTCTAAAACTGCGTTGCCCATCCTTTTAAGGTCACTGATGCTATTTATCCTTTTGGCGAGAATTGTATCGGCATTTTTCTTTTTATAAAAGTCGGAAAAATCCTTTAAGCGGAAGGTGAAAATGTTATCACCAGCCATAACAAGAATATCCTCGTCGATATTTAGCTTATCAATAGCAAAGTTTATATCCCCGACAGCTCCCAGCTTATTTGTGTCGTCGGTTGTGTTGTCATTTAAAACAGTAATTTCAAGCCTTGATTTGCGGGCTTCTTTCCAATTCGCAAAATTAGGGAAAAACTTGTCATTGCTTATTATAACAAGACTGTCTATCTCACCGATAGTTTCAATTTCATCCACAATATAATCGAGAATCGGCTTGCCTGCTATGGGAAGCAGGGCTTTTGGCTTATCAATAGTCAACGGATAAAGTCTGGTCGCGTATCCGGCCGCGAGTATAATTGCCTTCATTTTAATGGTTCTCCCTTATTTCTTAAATACAAGCTTTACCTTGTTTTCGACATTTGCCTTAAGATGAGTTCCGGCGGGAAGGTTTAGCTTAACCTCAATCTCCTGTCCGTCCTGAACATCGTTTTGAAGCACTACCTCAATTGTTTCGAGAATTGATACTGCATCAAGAGTTTCTTTGTCGCCGCACAGGTCTATGGTTTTGGGAACAGCGGTTACAGTAAATCCCTTTGCATATTTTTCCATGCCGGTCACCCTAGGTGATATTTTTAAAATTTTTATCTGTTCGACAGTAATATTAACTACAATGTTTGTTTTATCAATAACCACGTTTTTCAAGCCCAAAACTTCTTTTTCGCTGTCAAGAAGCAGCGGTTCACAGTTTACCACAGTGGAAGACGTAATCGCTGACAGGTTGATTTCCGCGCCAATATAGGATATTTGTTCAAGGGCAAGAGAGGGCAGCTGAACATCAATCTGACTGAGGTCAGCCGTC
>JBAYOS010000037.1:0-11463 GCA_041678125.1 Monoglobales bacterium | reverse complement strand
GTTATGTCAGCGACGCAGTACCCATGCGCAGACGCGATAACCTTTACTCCCGAACCAAAAGCATTTTTGATTGCCGCGGCATCCTCTGCCGTACTTATTTCATCTGTCACTATAAGTTCAACCCCCATAGTGCGAACAAGCATATTTATCGCCTGCGCCTTGGGGCACAAATCCATTACAACGGTTTTTTCACCGACATCAGTTTGGGGAATACCCAGATAAGATGCGGCAATTTCGCTTCGCTCGTCTGCAATTCCGATTTTATATCTACTGCCAAGTACTCTTGCAATATCACGCAAAAGCGTGGTTTTTCCGCATCCTGGAGGCGAAACAATAAGAGTATTTCGGGCGAACTTATCATAAATAATCGGAATAATATCTTTGGAACATCCGACCGCCTGCTTGGCAATGCGAATATTAAGTGCGGAAACATATTTTATATATGTAACCTCTCCCAACTTCATAACCGCCGTTCCGCATATTCCGACTCTGTGTCCACCCTCAATAGTCACAAATCCGTGTCTCAGCTCCTCCTCCACCGCATAGACCGAACCTCCGCAAGCGGCTTTGTAAATTTCGTTTATTCCCGAAGAAGAAATTGTAATTCCGTTATTTGCACTCTGTGTTATATCGCCCACCGCACTGATAAAATAGCTTGCCCCTTCCATGAAAATAGTTACAGGTTTGTTTGCAATAAGCCTGATTTCCTCTACATTGTATTTTGCCACCGCTATTGAGATTTTTTGCGGCAATATGCGCAGTACAGGCTCAATATTTATTTGCAGCTTGTTCATGTGTGACCTCCAAGATTTAGTTTATATATGTTTATTAGGCTTTGTCCGAATTTATGCAAATAATTAATTTTTGTTATGTAAAACCGTCCTTTTGAATATAATGTAGAAAAATGATGAAAAGAGGCATAAAATGTTTGAGGCAATTTTGTCTGTACTCGCTTTAATAGCAGCAAATGTATGGTTTTTCGCCGGCTACATCAGCGGAAAGGGCAACTTTCCAAAGCCGCTTACAAAGGAGGAAGAACAAAAATACCTCGAAAGAATGTATAAAGGAGATGTTGAAGCAAAAAACATTCTTATCGAACGGAATTTAAGACTCGTGGCTCATCTGGCAAAAAAATATTCCGGCTGCGGTCCCGACAATGATGATTTAATTTCAATCGGCTCAATAGGACTAATAAAAGGCATCTCAAGTTTTAATCCCGATAAGGGCGTAAAGCTTGCAACCTACGCCGCAAGATGCGTGGAAAATGAGATTTTGATGAGCTTTCGGGGAAATAAAAAATTTCAGAATGAGGTTTCGCTCAATGACAAAATAGGAATGGACGGCGAGGGAAATGAAATCACACTTATGGACATATTAGAAGATACCGAGCCTGAAATAGTTGATAAAATATCGGTTAAAATGGACACCGACATAATGCTTTTAAAAATGAAGGAAGTGCTTACCGAAAGGGAAGCCGAAATACTGTCTCTCCGTTTCGGTCTGAATGGAAAAAAAGAACAAACTCAATATGAGATTGCCGAAAGATTCGGCATTTCAAGGTCATATATTTCCCGTATTGAAAAAAAGGCGCTGTCAAAGCTGCGCGATGCAATGAAAAATAACGCTTGCAATAATGCTGAAAATGATGTATAATAATATTCATTATTTATAGTTAAAGGATGATTTATATATGTTGGAAATGGGTTTAATGTTGCATCTTGAATGCGTCATAAGACTTCTTCTTGGCGGAATTTGCGGATTCATGATAGGGTTTGAGCGCAAAAACCGGGCAAAAGAGGCCGGAATCCGAACACACTTTATTGTCGCGAGTGCCTCGGCTCTTATGATGATTGTATCAAAATATGCCGCGCTTGATATGGGCATTGTCGGTGACCCGACAAGGATTGCCGCACAGATTGTAACCGGCGTCGGTTTTTTAGGCGCAGGTATGATTTTTGTCCACAACCATGCAATTACAGGGCTGACAACAGCTGCCGGCATATGGGCAACATCTGGTATCGGTATGGCAATCGGTGCAGGTATGTATGTAGAGGGAGTCGCCGCTACACTTATTATTTTGGCGATTCAGACTCTTTTCAGAAGCTACGGCTGGATGAAGGCTCACAAAATTAAGCTTATTACCGTTAAAACAAGCTATTCTGAAGACATGCAGCAGATCCTGGAGCAAAAACTTCTCAGTATCGGCATAACCCCTGAAAATGTGTCCATATTTAAAACGGAGGACGGAGCTTTTACTTTTGTTATTTCTGCTGAGGTACCCTATAATATTAAAGAACAGCAGATACTGTCTCTTTTTGACGGAGAATGCAGTGTGGAATCACATTAACAAAAGGATAACTTATGAAACGCATTAAGTGATGGCATATAAGGAGAAAGATATGAGAATTAAAATAGCGAGTTTAATTTTATGTGTTTTATTTCTTATGACAAGCTGTAGACTCAATACTGTGAGAACGGAGAGCTCGGATAAAATGATAATCAATAAAATTCGAAAAATTGTTAAAGAATATGAAAGTTCAAAACCAATGTGTTCATTACTTGAAAAAGCTGAATTGTCTTGGCTTGAAAGCTCGAATAACAAAGGAAATAGTGTGGTTACTGGTATGGGTGAAAATGACTATGTATTAGATATTTCTTTCAAAGCGAAGAATACCAAAGCTAGAGCGAATCCGTTGGAAATTTACGCTATATTTAATTGCTTTATGGAATTGCAAAAGCAACAGTTAGAATATAATGTTGTTGCAATTGCCTGTAGCTATAGTCACGGTCTGGGGATAGATGATGCAAGTTCATGGTTGATTATCATAACGTATGATGAATTTGAATCTCTGCACAATAATTCCTACAATGCAGTTGGGGATAGTGATGATCTTGCAAAGAAATTAGGGGATATGTGGATTAACAAAGAACATTATAATAGATTTGGCTTAAAGTTTGAAGATGCAGATAACTATAGAGAACTATTAATTACCCCATGGAATATAAATCAACTTTCTTTTAACAAAGAATTTGCCGCTGGTTATTTTTATGGTGGCAATAAATTATCCGTTGATAAAATAAACCGTTATAATGATGATGTGTCTTCCACACAAACAATTTGGTCAATACAAATTGGCGAAACAGGCTTTTTATACGGTGCTTGGGACGAACAGAATAATGTTTGGTTGTATGGTGAGGATATAGGTATAAGACTGTATAAGTTTGATGGGGATATAAATTGGAAGCAGTCAGATTATACAGATGGAAATCAAATTCCTTGTGCTCTAAAAAAGGTAATGGAAACAAAGGAATAAAAAACAACAAAACGCAACAAGTTTGTATTTACGCCGCATATCAGGTGCATTCAGCGCTCTCGTCCCTATGCTGATCGGTAAACTCACTGCAGGAATCTGCGGTTTAATTGTAGCAATATTTATATGCAAAAAAGTGGATGTTAAAATACTCCGGAACGCAAAAAGGCAGTAAATTGCGTGTGATTAGTATCTGTATAATACTAAGGTTTATAACAATCGAGCGAAAAATCTCACTTATGTGAGATTTTTCCTTGATTTATAGCCTTTTTGCTATGGACAAACTTCGCCTCTCGGCGTATACACATACGCCTTCGGGTATCCTATTGCGGGCTCAGTTTGCTCATTCCAAAGCATTTTCCCTATCCCCTCAAAAAAAATGCCTGTAATTAATTTACAGGCATTTTTAAATTAATTGTCAAGACTTTTAATGTAGTTTACAATATCGCCAACTGTCTTGATTCCCTCGATTTCCTCGTCGGGCATTTCAATATCAAACTCATCCTCGAGAGCCATTGCAAGGTCAACAACAGAAAGTGAATCTGCACCGAGGTCGTTTATTATATCTGTTTCAAGGGTGATGTCACTTTCATCAACCATAAGTTCACGTGCTATAATTTCTTTGATTTTATCTACCATGGTATCAATCCTTTCAGAATTTATGCTATTATTATAATACCTATAATACGTTGTGTCAACACTTATTTATAAAAATTAAATGGTATTTATTGTTTCAAGAACATAATCGCCGAACTGTCTGCTTGTAGCGCCTGTATCTCTGCCTGTAATAACAAGTTTCTTTTCTGTGTACATACAGATGTCAAGTGCCTTTTCAAGACGGGAAGCAATTTTTGTTTCGCCGATATGCTCAAGAAGCATAACGCACGCTCTGAGAACGCTGCAGGGGTCAGCATACTGGGCTCTGCCCTCTTCAACCATTCTGGGCGCACTGCCGTGAATTGCCTCAAACATAGCGTATCTTTTGCCGAGGTTTGCACTTCCGGCAGTACCTACGCCGCCCTGGAATTCTGCTGCTTCGTCGGTGAGAATGTCGCCGTAAAGGTTGGGCAGAATAAGAACCTGGAAGCCTGTGCGTCTTTTCTCGTCAATGAACTTTGCTGTCATGATGTCGATATACCAATCATCAAACTCGATTTCGGGATATTCCTTTGCAACCTCTTTGCAGATTGAGAGGAATTTACCGTCAGTAGTTTTAACAACATTCGCTTTTGTAACCGCGGTCACTCTTGTTTTGCCGGTTTTTCTCGCATAATCAAATGCAGCCTTTGCAATTCGGTAAGTCCCCTCTGTTGTTGTTACGCAAAAGTCAAATGCAAGCTCATCCGTAACGTTTATACCGTCGCTGCCGAGCGCATAGCTGCCCTCGGAATTTTCACGGTAGAAGGTCCAGTCGATACCCTGTGAGGGAACCTTAACGGGTCGGATGTTCGCAAAAAGGTCAAGCTCTTTTCGCATTGCAACATTGGCACTTTCAATATTAGGCCACTCGTCACCTGCTCTGGGAGTGGTTGTGGGGCCTTTTAATATAACATGGCATTTTTTAATTTCAGCCAATACATCGTCGGGAATTGCTTTCATTACAGCGGCACGGTTTTCAATGGTAAGTCCGCCAATTACTCTGAACTCGATTTTTCCTGCGCTTACCTTGTCCTTGAGCAGATACTCAAGCAGTCGCTGGCCTTCGGCGGTAATGGCAGGGCCGATTCCGTCACCGCCGACAACACCGATAATTATCTTGTCCAATTTGCTGTAATCTATAAAATCCTTTGTAGCTTTTATAGCTTCATTTCTTTCAAGCTGCTTTCTTAACAGAACTTCAAATTTTTCTGTGGCAGCCTTTATGTACTGTTCCATCCTTTTCTCCTCCGTTTTTGATTAATATATAATAAAAATATTATATATTATTTTAGGGTGTTTTGTCAATAGACTCTACCATGAAAACCGAAAAAGGAATACAGCATATTTATGCGGGCCGACCAAAAATATGGTTGACAAATATCAGACAAATGTGTATAATCAAACAAAGGAGAAAATTATGAAAACAAAAGATTTAACAGAAATTTCGCTGTTTACAGCAATAATTGTGATGTGCGCATACATAACCATTCCCTACACAATCCCCTTTACAATGCAGACCTTCGGAATTTTTTTGGCAATAAGCGTGCTTGGTAAAAACAAGGGAAGTCTTGCAATTTTGATATACCTGCTTATAGGGGCAATCGGAATACCTGTTTTTTCGGGGTTCAGGGGCGGATTAGGCGTACTGCTTTCTTACACGGGCGGTTATATCATCGGTTTTCTGGCAGGTGGATACATTTCCGGTCTGATTGGTGAGTATATAGGCAAAACATATATAAAACAGCTTATTTCCATGCTTGCGGGACTGCTTGTCTGCTATATTTTCGGAAGCCTTTGGTTCTATTTTGTCTATACAAATAATACCGGCAGTATAGGCATAATTTCCGTTCTCACAACCTGTGTTGTACCTTTTATTATTCCCGATATTGCAAAAATTGCTTTGGCAGTATATATCGGAAAAAAAGTAAAAAGATTTGTAAGATAAATTAAAAAATGACCTTTGCCAAACGGCAGAGGTCGTTTTTTTATTGTGTCAGTGATTTAAAGTTCATATATATTTCCGATGGAATATCTTTCTGCCACGTCAAGAACAATGTCCTTCCCGACTTCAAGTCCGCTTTCGGAAAGTGCGTCCGCAACCGTCTTAAGCGCAAGCTCGGGCGTGTTATTGGTATCACTCAGATGCCCCAGAATAATTTTTGTGGTACCCGTTCTGGCAAGTGCCGCCGCAAGCGATGCGCTCTGGTCATTTGAAAGGTGACCCTCCACACCGATTATTCTCTCTTTAAGATAATAGGGATAAGGACCTGTAAGAAGCATCTCCCTATCATGATTTGCCTCAAGAAAAACAACTTCACTGCCGCGGATTGCTTCGGCAACCTCGGCATTAATTTTCCCCATATCCGTCGCAACGGAAATGCTTAAACCGCCAAGCATAAACGAGTATCCGAACGGCTCTGCTGCGTCATGCGGAATATCAAAGGGTCTTATCCCGATATCTCCGATTTCAAAAGACTCACCTGATTTTACCGCCTGAGCGTCAAAGCAGGTCATATTGCCAAGTGTCCTCTCACCTGCATAAACGCTGCAGCCGAACTTGTTTGAAAACACCCGTACCCCACTGATATGGTCGCTATGCTCATGCGTAACGACAATTCCGTTAATTTCCGCAGGGTTTACGTGAATCGATTTAAGTGCTGCGCAAATTCTTGCACAGCTTATACCGCAATCTATCAGGATTTTAGTGTTCTTATGCTCAAGAAACAGGGCATTACCGCTGCTTCCGCTGACAATGGAACAGAATTTTGCCATAAAAATTCCAAAACCTTTCCTTTTAATATAGCCCATGTAACTTTCCTAAGTTGACATGGGCTATCATTATTAATCAAATATTTACCCGCTGAATATCAGCTCCCAAGCTTTTGAGCTTGTCCTCAAAAAACTCGTATCCTCTGTCAATATACTTAATATCGTAAACTATTGTTTCTCCCTTAGCCGCAAGAGAGGAAATAACCATTGCCGCACCCGCCCTGAGGTCCGTTGCCCTTACCTTTGACCCGTCCAGACCGGGCACACCCTGAATTACTGCCGTCCTTCCGGTCACAATAATATTGGCGCCCATTTTCCTTAGCTCGTCCACATACTGGAATCTGTTTTCCCAGACATTTTCATTCACAATACTCGTTCCCACGCCCACTGTCAAAAGTGACACTATAAGCGGTTGAAGGTCTGTCGGGAACCCCGGATAGGGCATTGTCTTAACATTTGTATGCTTAATATATTCAGGCCCGATTACACGAATGCTTTCGTCATTTTCAATCACCTGCGCGCCCATCTCAATGAGCTTTGCGACAATAGCCTCCATATGCTTCGGAATAACATTTTCAACCGTTACGTCTCCGCCTGTGATGACTGCCGCCATCATAAAAGTTCCAACCTCAATCTGGTCGGGAATGAGTGAGTATGTACCGCCGTGGAGGCCACTTACCCCTCTGATTTTTATAGTATCTGTACCGGCACCCTTAATGTCTGCACCCATAGAATTAAGAAAGTTCGCCACATCAACAATGTGCGGCTCTTTAGCGGCATTTTCGATGGTAGTAACTCCCTCGGCAAGCACCGCTCCGATCATTATATTCATGGTCGCCCCAACACTTACCTGGTCAAGATAAATACTTGTCCCGATAAGTCTTTGAGCGTGAGCTTCAAAAGTGTCGCTTACATTTACCTCAGCTCCCATCATCTGAAAGCCTTTAACATGCAAATCAATCGGTCTTTCGCCGAAATTACAGCCGCCGGGCAGACAAACCTCCGCTCTTTTAAAACGGCCCAAAAGCGCACCCACAAGATAGTATGATGCTCTCATTCTCTGAACGATTTCATCCGTAGCTTTGTAGGTGTTAATACCGGTATTGTTAATTTCAATGGTATTGTCGTCAATTCGATTTACTACCGAACCCATCTTTTGCAGTATTTCAAGTATATAATTAACATCTTGTATGTTAGGCAAATTCTCTATTCTGCAAGTGCCGTCTATTAAAATAGACGCCGGAATAATCGCCACAGCTGCATTTTTCGCGCCGCTGATATGTACCGTCCCCTGCAGTTTGTTGCCGCCTTTTATTCTAAAAGCCTCCAACAATCTCACTCCAAATATCTTTTTCTAAAATTCTCGCTGTTAATAGTATAGCATAAAACTATCGTCTGTGTAAATAAAAATTTTATATTATTTTGCGGAATCTTGTTTGAGCCTGAATTCCTCCAGCTTGTTCCCTTTTACAAGAATCGCCTTCTCTGCCAAATATGCCATGGGCGTATCTGAGAGTGAGTCGGAGTAGAATTCCTCGATTTTTCCACCGCCCGCCTCGTGAAACCGGCGCACCTTTTCCTCACCCCAGCAGTTTTCTCCGTCTGTTTTGCCTGTGAATTTGTCCACTCTTGAGGCAATAAGCTTTGCACCCAGTTTTTCGCAAATGGGTTTGAGCAAAAACTCGGGCGAGGCTGAAATTATAAGGTCTTCCTCGCTTTTTTGAGCGATGTACCATTCCTTGATGTTTTTCTCGTGCGATTTCCAAAAATCCTCGACAGCCAAATCAATATCGGGCACGGATTTTAAAAATATGTAAAATTTTTCTTTGAACTTTGTCTTTGACATTATTCCCACGCCGAATTTTATAGCATGAATCAGTGTCATAGGCAGATATTTCATTATCTGCGGATATTTTTTCAGACAATAAAAATAAAAATCCCTTGTACTGTCACCATTATATATCGTCTGGTCAAAATCGTATGCTTTCATAATTTAACTTTCCTCTTTGCCCGGTCTTGTCATAAGATTTTCCACCATCTCTTTAACATCATAACCATCTTTTATTACATGGTATGCCGCGGAAATAATAGGCACCTCAACCCCGACTTTTTTTGCAAGGTTATGCCCTGCTATTGCCGCAGGAATACCCTCAACAACCATTTTAACCTCGTCAATCGCCTGCTGAGCCGTCATACCTTTACCGATAAGCTCTCCCGCGCGATGATTTCTTGAATGGCTGCTGGTACAGGTTACAATTAAGTCACCGATTCCCGACAGACCGAAAAAAGTTTCCGGTCTTGCACCAAGAGCAGTTCCCAGTCTTGAAATCTCCGCCATACCTCTTGTCGCAAGCGCCGCCCTTGCATTGTCGCCCAGCTCCATACCGTCAAGCACACCCGCGCAAAGTGCAATTACATTTTTCAGCGAGCCGCCATATTCAACGCCCGCCACATCGTCTGTCGCATACACTCTGAAATAGGGACACATAAAAAGCTCCTGAACCTCTTTTGCCAGCAATATATCCTCGCACGCCGCAACAACGCTTGTTACCTTCTTTCTGGCAACCTCCTCGGCATGGGATGGACCTGACAAAACAACAACCTTCGCACCCGGCATTTTTTCTTTTAATATCTCGGAAATTCTGCAATAGCTGTTTTCCTCAAGGCCTTTTGTCACGCTGATAATTATTTGCTTATCCTTATCGAAAAACTCCGCCATTTTTTCCGCGGAGGAAACCGCCCCTTTGGACGGAGCCGCACTTACAATATATCGGCAGTCCTTCATAACATATCCGAGGTCATTTGAACATTCTATATTATCGGGCAATTTTATTCCCGGCAAAAACTTATTTTCTCTTGTTCTGTCAAGCTGCTCGGACTCCTCTTTAAAATAGGACCAAAGCTTAACGTCAAACCCTTTGTCGGCAAGAAGAATGGCAAGTGCTGTTCCCCAGCCGCCCGAGCCTACTACTGCAATTTTGTTCAATACAGTACCCTCCTTAAATATTCTCCTGTACTTGAATTCTTATTTTTTGCCACCTCTTCCGGAGTGCCTGTGGCAATAATTTTTCCGCCCTCGCTGCCGCCTTCGGGCCCAAGGTCAATAATATAATCGGCAGTCTTTATAACGTCCAGATTGTGTTCAATCACAATTACCGTGTTGCCTGCCTCAACAATGCGCTGAAGCACCTCAATCAACTTGCGGACATCATCGGTATGAAGCCCGGTTGTGGGTTCATCAAGGATATAAACCGTTCTGCCCGTTGCGCGTTTTGAAAGCTCGGTCGCAAGCTTGACGCGCTGAGCCTCACCGCCCGAAAGCGTGGTCGAGCTTTGACCGATTTTTATATATCCCAGACCAACGTCATACAGCGTTTGCAGTTTTCGGCTGATTTTAGGGATATGCCTGAAAAAATCAAGCCCCTCCTCAACTGTCATGTCAAGAACCTCAAAAATGTTTTTACCCTTATATTTAACTTCCAGCGTTTCTCTTGAATATCTCATGCCCTTACATACCTCACAGGGTACATAAACGTCGGGCAGAAAATGCATTTCTATCTTCAAAATACCGTCGCCCGTACATGCCTCACATCTGCCGCCGCGCACATTAAAGCTGAATCTTCCGGGCCCGTATCCCCTCACCTGAGCATCTGTTGTTGAGGCGAAAAGCTCACGAATATCGCCGAAAACTCCCGTATAGGTCGCAGGGTTTGAACGGGGCGTTCTGCCAATTGGCGACTGGTCGATATCAATAACCTTGTCAAGTTCTTCTATGCCCAGAATTTCATCATGTTCGCCGCAAGTGGTTTTTGCACGGTTAAGCTTTGCCGCAAGCGACCCAAATAAAATTTCATTTATAAGCGAGCTTTTTCCGCTCCCCGAAACTCCCGTTACCGCCGTTATAACCCCAAGCGGAAAGCTTACATCTATATTTTTTAGATTATTTTCTCTTGCGCCCTTAACGGTAATAAATTTGCCGTTGCCTTTTCTTCTTTCTTTGGGAACTTCAATTTTCTTTCTGCCGCTTAAGTAATCTCCCGTAATTGAGTTTTCATTTTTCATAACCTCTTCGGCAGTTCCCTGAGCAACAACTCTGCCCCCGTGAACTCCCGCCCCGGGGCCGATATCCACTATATAGTCAGACTGGCGCATTGTGTCCTCGTCATGCTCGACAACAATAAGGGTGTTGCCCAAATCCCGCAGGTGTTTGAGCGCAGTAATCAGCTTATCGTTATCCCTCTGATGAAGTCCTATGCTCGGCTCATCTAATATATAAAGCACGCCCGTAAGACCAGAGCCTATCTGCGTAGCAAGTCTTATCCTCTGAGCCTCACCGCCCGAAAGCGTCGCCGATGCTCTTGACAGCGACAGGTAGCCAAGACCTACATTTGTTAAAAATGAAAGTCTTGCTTTTATCTCTTTTAATATTCTGCCTGCAATGGCATTATCTCTTTCAGAGAGCTTAAGCTCGTCAAAAAACTTTACGGTATCAACTATTGAAAGCCTTGAAAGCTTATCAATATTCAGTCCGCCCACCGTCACCGCAAGCACCTCTTTTTTAAGACGGGCACCGCCGCAGCTATGACATTTCTCGGTGGTCATATAATCCTCTATTTCACGCTTGACATAATCCGACTGGGTGGAGCTGTACCTGCGCTGAAGGTTTGTGATTATACCTTCAAAGGTATTATAATATACTGTATTTCCGTATTCCCTTGAATATTCCAGTTTCAGTTTTTCGTCG
>JBAYOS010000036.1:0-11467 GCA_041678125.1 Monoglobales bacterium | reverse complement strand
GATCCTGTGGTAATAGCAGAATTTTAAGATTTTTTTCCGATTGCTCGATTATTTCCTTAGCTTCCTCTATTGTAAGCTCGGCAAGCTCTTTGAGTTCCTTATCAGAGCCCGAAAGGATTTCCTTTGCCTCGGCGATGTCTTCCTTCGCCTTTTTATATTTGCGATACTCCTCAACAATGGGAGTGATGTCTGAAAGTTCTTTGCAAAGCTTGCTCCAGAGCGCGTTGTCGGCAATCACCTCGGGGTCGCTGACCTTTTTGTTCAGCTCCGCAAATCGTCCTTCAATAAAATCTAATTTGTCAAACATTTAATTTCTCCTTCAGTTTTCCCGAAACTGTTCTGTCAATCCCGGCAAGGTCTTTTGTTATTTTAATATCTGTAAAACTTTCGCTCATAAGCACCGCAACAGCATCCGATTCACCGACACCTACTTCAAATATAAGCACACCGTTCGGATTTAAGTTTCGGGGTGCGATTTCGGTTATCCGTCTGTAAAAGTTTAGTCCGTCTGCGCCGCCCGAAAGCGCAATATGCGGCTCAAAATCTGCCACATCGGGCGGGAGGGTGAGCATATCGCTGTCAGTAATGTAGGGGGGATTTGATGTAATAATATCAAATTTCCCGAAATGGTCTTTTGCGAAAATATCACATGCCTCAAAGGATACACTTTCCGACAGATTATGCCGCTCGGCATTTTTTATGGCAGTCTGAATTGAACCCTCGGATACATCAATTCCGAGAGCGGACAAAAGTCCGTTTTTCACTGCCGAAACAGGAATACACCCGCTGCCCGTGCATAGATCAAGCAGAGTTTTACCGCCCGAAGCAAGAGCCGTTTCCACCAAAATTTCGGTTTCGGGGCGGGGAATAAGTGTATGCTCATTTACGAAAAATGACAGACCGAAAAATTCCTTTTCGCCGATTATATACGCAATCGGTTTATGGGTTTGCCGCTGACTGATATAGCTTTCATAAAGCTTTACTTTATCATCGGGCACCGGTTCATCAAGCTTTAAAAATATTTCCAAATGGGATAGGGACAGCGCATGGGCAGTTAAAATCCGCGCTTCACCTCGTGGATTGTCGGAAACGGACTTTAATTTTTCCGAGCCGTCATAAATCAGCTGAGATATTTTTACCATTTGGCATCCTCTATATTTTCGGGGATAACCTCTTTCATAGCTGTAATTGCTACCTCAATCTGCTGTTCATCAGGCTCTTCTGTGGTAATTTTCTGCAGCCAAAGTCCCGGTTTGGTTAAAATGGCAACACATTTATTTTCACTTCTGCCCGAAAATTTTATAAATTCGTAGGCAACACCTGCGATTACAGGCAAAAGAAGAAGTTTTAATGCAATTCTTACAAGAAGATTGTCCCATGAAATAACCGAGAAAGCGATGATACTGAGAATCATAACCTCAATTAAAAAGCTTGTTCCGCATCGGGGGTGGAGTCTGGATTGTTTTTTCACATTTTCAACCGTAAGCTCCTCACCCTTTTCGTAGCAGTAAATGGTTTTATGCTCTGCACCATGATATTCGAAAACGCGTTTAATGTCCTTTGCAAGAGAAGAAAGGTAAATATAAAGCACGAATATAACCATTCTTATGACGCCTTCAATAAGGCTTTTTAAGACGGAGTTTTCAATAAAACCTGTGGTGTATTTTGTTATAAAGGCGGGCAGAAGAACAAACAGCCCCACCGATAAAAAAAGCGCAAGAATCAGCGAAAAGTAAACCACGGCGTCCTTGCTGACATGTTTTTCAAGCCATGCGTCAAACTTTGACGGCTTGTAGGTGGGGTCATCCTCGCCCATATCGTAAAGCTCGGCGGAATACATCAGAGTTTTAATCCCGAGCACCATAGATTCGACAAAGCTTACAACTCCGCGGATTATGGGCAGTTTTAAAATTTTAACCTTTTTAGTAACAGAGGAGACCTCTTTTTTATCAATTATTATTTCGCCGTTTGATTTTCTGACGGCAACCGCCATTTTGTCGGGGCCTTTCATCATTACGCCTTCAAGCACGGCCTGTCCGCCGATGCTTGTTTTAAATGGCTTATTTTTATCTTTTTTCATTTTATCCTTCTTTCTCGGCAGATTGGTCTGCCGTAAGATTCCTGGAGTTTTGTCTGTATTTTAAAGGAGTAATATTTTCCAATCTTTTGAATGAGTCATTAAAACGCTGCTGACTCAGAAAACCTACCTTAAGCGCAATTTCATTTATCTTCATATCGGTAGAGGAAAGCAGTTCTTTTGCGGCATTTATACGAACCTGAAGTATATAGTTTTTGGGGCTTACCCCGAACCTTGCTTTAAAGCAATGTGAAAAATAGCTTTCGCTCAGATAAATATGGTTTGCAATGTCATATAAGGTGATATTTTTTTCGTAATTATCTTTAATGTATTCTCGCGCGCGCATCATAGCGTCGTTTATCCCTTTTTCCCCCGAAAAACCTGAGGTTGATAGGATTTCTCTTGAAATATAAACAAGAAGCTCGAGCATTAGCAGATATGCGAGAAGGTCATCCCATCTTTCACGGTTCTGACGTGCCCAGAGGGTGCGTTTTAACACGTTTAAAACTGCATTTTTAGGACCGGGAGCAAGTATAATATGCGGCCGCTGCTTAAGTTGACTGATTATATCCGCAATTTCTATTATTCTGGGCGGCAGATTATCTGCCGCATCAATAGTAAAGCTGAGGATAAAGAGTTCGCAGGTTTCCGAAGCAGAGGTGAATTTGTGCAGCTGGTGGGGTTTAATTATAACGATGTTATGGGGTGAAAGTGAAACGGTCTGTTCAGAGGTTTCAAAATCCACAGTGCCCCTTTTAAGATATACAAGCTCAAAATATTCATGATCATGACCTGACGCTTCAAAAAGCGGGCCGTGAACTCTTGTTAAGGATACCACCTTAAATGGAAAGGTTGATAAACCTGAATTATCCATAGCTTGCCTCCTTACTGCACCGGCATTTCGCGAAAATTCATCTCCTGCTCATAGGGGGCTGCACTGTTATCCGATTTCCACAGATAATGACGGAGCCTGTTAAATGATAGCGATGAGGAAAAGGTGCGGGTTAATGAAGAGTTTGGCTCAAGCTCTGCCGAATATGAGTCGATAATAACCATTTTACCGTCTGAATATGCACCGAAAATACTTTCGGCATAAGCTTTATCGGGAGTTAAATTAAAAATGGTAACAGACTTTGTTTCCGTATCAAAAGGGGAAACGTAGGATTTTTTGCCGCTTAGCATATAATTTATCATATTTTCTATGTTAAGCAGACCGAAGCCGAAATAAATATCGCGGCCATCCTCTCCTAAATCGGTAACGGAATTTTTTAAAATATCGGCAAATTCCGACGGAGTGAGGCCGGGCTTAATGCTTTTTGCAATGGCTGCGGCAGCGGCTACCTGCGGAGAGGCAAAAGATGTTCCGCCATTAATTGAGTATCCGCCGTTTTTGTTTAAAAGAGGAATGCCGTCTGCAGGTGCGCATACAAAAACACTTTCGTTTGCAACAGAAGATGCAGCATGCTCATTTTCAGAGGTTGTTGAGCCGACACCGATTACCCCTTCATAAGCTGCAGGGTATCTCAGGTGGTTGCCCGGGTCGGACGAGGTATAGTTTCCTACTGCGGCAACAACTATGCAGTTTAAATCGAGGGCATAATCTATTTTGTCTTTCAATTCCTGACTGTATATACCGTTACCGAGACTTAAGTTTAAAACATCACATCCAAAGTAGCCTGCGCCTACAAAAACAGCTTTTATAACCGAGCTTGTGTAAACATACCCGTTGTCCGAAGCGACGTTAAGCGGAACAATTTTAACCTTGTCCGCAATTCCGGCAAGGTCTATGCCGTTGTTTCTTTTTGCGGCGATAACCCCTGAAACCATCGTTCCGTGGCCGTCTTCGTCCGCAGTATTGAGGGTATAAGTGCCGTCATTTTTAAATTGAAAGCCTGCGACAACTTTGGAATAATCAATATCGGGGTGGGCAGGAGCAAGCCCCGAGTCAATTACTCCGACTAAAACATCGTTGCCGAAGGTTTTAAAACTCCAGGCATAGTTTGCCTTAATAATAGGCAAATTATATTGAAGAGAGTAAAGGGTATCGTTAGGCGTATCATATAATTCCATTATGATGTCGGGCTCGTAGTAAATCACAAGACCGGCTTTTTTAAGCTCTAAAAAATCCTTCTCACTGACAAGATAGGAGTTTGCACCGAGTGATTTTGCGGAGTCTGCTGAAAATAAAGTCATTGATTTATTTTCACGAAGTCTGACAATATAATCGCCTTCACCTGCGAAGGCGGTGGTAATCGAAATAATCAGTATAACGAAAAGAGAAATAATTTTTTTCACAATAATCACCTTATATATTATACCATTTTATAATATATTTTTCAATAGTTATTTTCTCTATTGATAATTTGACCGCATTATGATAAAATAAGTTAACGGAGGTGGGTAATTTTGGCTGAAGAAAGAGCGATTCTGGCGGGAATTATTTCAAGCAGGACGATAAATGAATTTTCCGATGATGCGACAATGCTGGAGCTTGCCGAGCTTGCAAAAACTGCGGGAGCGGAGGTTGTTGCCACCGTTTTACAGCCCAAAGAGGCGCCCGAAGTGGCGACCTATCTGGGGAGCGGAAAGCTAAGGGAACTAAAAGAATTATGTGAAACAAACGATATAAATCTTGTGATATTTGATGATGAGCTGACAGGCTCACAGCAGAAAAATATTGAGGATGAGCTGGGAGTCAGAGTAATCGACAGGTCAACGCTTATTCTGGATATTTTTGCTTCAAGGGCAATGTCTAAAGAGGGTAAGCTGCAGGTTGAGCTTGCACAGCTTAAATATATGCTTCCCCGACTGACAGGTATGGGACACTCGCTTTCCAGACTGGGCGGAGGTATCGGTACAAGAGGTCCGGGTGAAACAAAGCTTGAGTCGGACAGGCGCCATATAAGAACAAGAATTTCCCATCTTCTCTCGGAACTTAAAGAGGTGGAACGCAGACGAAGCTATAAAAGGGACAGACGCAAAAAGGATAATGTGCAGACGGTTTCGCTGGTGGGATATACAAACGCAGGAAAATCCACCATTATGAACTATCTTACGCAGGCGGGTGTGCTTGCGGAAAACAAGCTTTTTGCCACTCTTGACACCACCTCGCGCGCGCTCACCCTGCCCGACGGCAGAGAGGTGCTCTTGATTGACACGGTAGGATTTATAAGAAAACTGCCCCACCACCTTATCAACGCTTTTAAATCCACGCTTGAAGAAGCGGTTTATGCCGATGTTATTTTGAATGTGATTGACTTTTCGGACCCCGAGCATGAGGTGCATCGGGCGGTGTCGGAGGAGATTTTAAACTCCCTCGGCTGCAGCAGTATACCGAGAATTAATGTTTATAATAAATGTGACCTTGCTGGCGGAAAATACAAATCAAACGAGGATAATATTTATATTTCCGCCGCTACGGGTGAGGGCACGGAGGAGCTTTTAAAGCTGATAACGATAAAAATTCCATATCTTTATAAAAGAATGGATTTAATGATTCCCTATGATAAGTCGGCTCTTGCTTCATCTGTGCGGGATGACGGAAAGCTGATTGCGGAAGAATATCTCCCCGAGGGAATAACAATTACGGCTGACATAGAAGGAAAAATGGTGCATAAATATGAGCAGTTCAGAATATAAAACGGTAAAAGACAGGGGATATGCCGAATTTACCGATAAAAAATCGCTTTTTATTTCCAATGTGTTTCCTGTGAAAACGGAGGAAAAGGCGATTTTCTATCTTAATGCTGTAAAGAAAAAATATTCCGACGCCACGCATAATGTTTACGCGTATGTGGTGCGTGAAAACAACATTCAGCGGTTCAGCGACGACGGGGAACCGTCGGGAACGGCGGGAATGCCCGTTCTTGACGCTATCCGCAAACGGGGGCTGACCGATATGCTTGTGGTTGTTACAAGATATTTCGGTGGGACCCTTTTAGGTACGGGCGGACTTGTCCACGCGTACGGAAAAAGTGCGTCTTTGGGCATTGAAAATGCATGCCCCGTTACAAGGCGGCTTTGCCATATTTATTCGGTAACAGCGGACTATTCTTTGTCGGGAAAAATAGAATACTCGCTGACGGGCAGCGAGTACATAATTGAAAATATAGATTATACCGATGCGGTTACCTTCAAAGTTTGCGTACCCTTCGGTGCTGAAGAAAGGTTTCTGAAAGAAGTGACTGAAGTCTCTCTCGGCAGCGCAAAGGTTGAAGGTTTGGGCGAAAGGTTTGTGGACATTTAATATCTGCCCGAGCTTATGTCTGCGGCAAGCATTTCAATAGCTGTCCAATCACCCGATTCGCCTGATTTTATTGAATAATCTGCCTCAAGGCATTTGTCAATAATATTTTTAATTTGCCCGTCAGTCAGCTTTCTTGCCTGAGAAATATACTTCTGTGCAATAAACGGTTTCAACCCCAGACTTTCGGCAATATTCGGCGAGCCCGAGTCCAGCAGAACTCTTGTTTTCATAAGCATACAAGCCTGTCTACCGATAAGGACAAGTACTTTTATAGGCGGTTCGCGGCAAATCTTCATTTCTTCCAGCATGGTAAAGACTGTAGACGGTCTGCCTCCAATCATTGCGTCAATCATTTCAAAAACGCGGGATTTTAAAGATTTTCTGACAATAGCGTCAATGTCACCTTCGGTGACATTTTTTTTGTCCATAGCATAAGCAATAAGTTTGTTTAGCTCGGCAGTAACAGAGGACAGCCCTTCATCACAGGAAAAAACAAGTTTGCTCAGTACTTCGGGCGTTACGCTTATCTTTTCCCGCTCAAACGCCTTTGCACAATGGTTTACAAGCTCGGCGTGGGTTTTATATTTGAATTCGGCAAATATGCCAATCGACTTCGCTTTTTTCAACAGAGCGCTTCTTCCGTCCGTTTCGTCCTCGTCAAAAACAAGACTTAAAAAGTCGGGCAGGTTATCAAAGAGGTCTTCAAAAATGCGTTTTTGCGCCTCGTTTGCATTTTTAAATATTCCGCTGTTTTTTACAACAATAAGCTTTTCCCCGCTCATAACCGGAAGAGCCTCAGCCGCCTCGGCAATTTTTTCGACGGGCGTTTCATCACCGTCGAAAATGCGCAGATTCAGCTGGCTTAGCGGGTCCTGTTCAAAATGATTTACAAAAGCGCCCACCGCCGCTTTGCGGGAAAAGTCCTCCTCACCCGTAAAGACAAAAAGCCCCTTGAAATCTTTTGAAGTTATTTTTTCTTTTACCAATTTAGTATTATCGTTACTTTGCTTCATTTTTTACCCTCATATTGCCGAACAGGTCTATTATAAATACAATATCCCCTGACTGATCGGTTCTTAAAATATTTTTGCCCGCATTTTCAAGGCGGAGCAGGGTTTCCTCGTGAGGATGCCCGTACTTGTTGTTCTTGCCTGCGCTTATAACAAAGTATTCGGCTGAAGCTTCTTTTAAAAAGCTTTCGTTGCTCGAATAACTACTTCCGTGATGGGCAACCTTTAAAACATCGCAGTCCAATGGTTCCCTTGACTTTATTATAGCATTTTCCGCGGCAGAGTCAATATCACCCGTGAACAAAAATTTGTTCCCCTTGATGTCTAAGTTCAGCACAAGACTGCCCGAGTTATCGTCATAGGGCAGAATGTTTTGTGAAGGCCATAGAATGTCTGCCAACCCTCCGGGTATATTATAGCTGTAAAAGCTGTTTGCAAAATGCACATCGGAACCTGATTTTACCGCTTTTTTTGAAAGCCCGGTCAAATCCTCGCCCATTATGTTATAGTTTGGAAATACAACCGTGTTTGTCGGGAAGGTTGACAAGATTTTTTCAAGCGCTCCCGAATGGTCGGCATCAGGATGTGATATAAAAATTACATCAAGATTATTTACGCCGGCAGACTTTAATGCCGCCAGAGTCACCTTTTCGTTTGCACCCGTATCAATAAGACATGACCTGCCGAAGGGCGCTTTTATAAGCGCGCAGTCGCCTTGCCCTATATCAAAAAATGTAACCGAATATGTAAATGATGAAAGTATGGGCACAGCTGTTCCGATTATTATAGCCGCCGCAAGAATAACAGCGCCCGACTTGCCTGCCTTTTTACCTGTAAGTACGCGGTAGAATAAAATCAGCAGCAGCATAAAACACACGAAAGTGAGCAGGGAAGGGGACTTGACATATATACTGCCGTATGGTATGGATGCCATCGCCCTTGCAGCAAAAAGGATAAATTTTAACAAATATTTTGGGAAAAGTGCCAAAATTGCCGCAAGCGGCGAGTAAATAAAAGTAAACAGCGCCACAATAAGAAGAGATACAAAAACTGTGTTCACAAGCGGAACTACAATGATATTTGTAAAAACGGAAATTAAGCTTACCGAGTTGAAAAAATACGCAAGTATGGGATAGGTGAAAAGTGATGCGCAAAACGAGGTAGCAGCAATATCCCATAATGCTTTCGGAATAATGCGTGGCAGATTTTCACGCTTTTCCCTGAGTGGTTTGAAAAATATTAAAATTCCTGCAAGTGCCGAGTATGACAGGAGAAATCCTGCGTCGAAGATAGAGTAGGGGTTGACTGAGAGGATTATTGCAGACGACAGGAAAAAGCCTGTTGCAAGGTCCTCTTTTCTGTCAAGTATTGCCGCGATAAGTACGCAGACAGTCATTATTCCCGCGCGGTTCACCGAAGCGGAAAATCCTGTCAGCGCCATATAAAAAAATACAATCAGTATGCCGAAAATGTTTCTGATTTTATAGTGCAGCTTAGATTTTGAAGCAAGTGCAAAGAAAAATCCTATAAGAACAGACAGATTCATGCCCGAAACGGCGACTATATGACATATGCCGCTCTTGGCAAAAATATTGTTTAATTCATCGGTAAATCCCGAGCGGTCTCCCAAAACAACGGCAGACGCGACCTCGCCCTCCTCGCCGCCGGTGGCAGTTCGGATTTTGTTTGAAAGGTCGAGAGAAAACAGTTTTATTTTATCCGAAAAGGTCAGTTCTCCGGCAGAGGCGGTAATGTTTGCCGAGGGCACCCAAAAGGACGCGGAAATATTCTTTGTGTGAAGAAAAAGGCCATAGTCAAAGCTGTGAGCGGAAGACTTGTCCTGCGGGGAAAGAATATCGGAAAAGGAAACTTTATCACCTGTCTTAAACTTTTTCTCGGTATCTGTGCAGAGGCTGACATAAAGCTTTTTGTTCTCTTTTTTGCCCAGAATAGAAAGAGAATTCGTCAAAATTATAATGTTTTGATTTTCACCGTCTGTACTTGTATTTGTCACCCGACCTGAAATGGTAACATATCTTCGGGTATATTTTTCTGTAAAAGCCTTGTCGACGGACGACACTATATAAAAATGTGCAACCCCGCCGAAAAAGGCGGTGAATATAATAAGAATAATAAGAAATTGCGGGACCTTTTTAATCGCAGCTGCGACTGTAAAAGCAAGAAAGGCCGCGGCCAAAGCAAAAAACCATGAAGAAAAAAATGCATAGAAAGCTATGCCGAAGGTGTAAGCGGCACAAAAAAAGCAAAGCGTTCTGCCGCTTAGCATTTGATTCGGTTTGTTCATTCCTCCGCCCTCCCTTATTAGTTTACAATATTATATAACATAAATCCCCTTAAATCAACAAAAAATTTAAAAACAACATTTGCAATCTTTTGCGCAATATATGTCTTGAAACTTATAAAAAATTATGATAGAATTTAGAAAAAAAAAGGGGGACAATATTATGATTAAAATAGGAGTTGCAGATTACGGGCTTAATGTCTGGTTTGGTGGGCTTTATGATTATAAAGACCGTCTTGAGATGCTGAGAAGAGTAGGGTTTGACGGTATTGAAAGGCTTGAGGCAAGGACTGAGGCCGAGGTGATAAATTTTTCCGCCGAAGCTAAAAGGCTGGGTATGGATTTCGGAACCTGTCGGGGAGGAACGCCTTATGAAACTATTAAATGGTCGGCGGCCATCGGGAAAAAATATGTCTGGGCGGAATCGGGCGCAAAGGACTTTGATACCCTGTGCAGACATATTAACTATCAGACCGAAACGGCAGCAAAATACGGTTTAAAGGTCGGAATTCACAATCATTTGGGCTCGCTGGTTGAAAGCCAGCAGGAACTGGTGGATTTTTTAAAGGCCTGTCCCGAAACAGGTCTTATTTTAGACGACGCTCATCTTGCGGGTGCAAACGGTAACCCCATAGAGATTATTGAAAAATATTTTAATAGAATTGTTGCGGTGCATGTAAAGGATTATGTCATAAAAGATGCCTCAGCCATTGAGTGGTACAACAGATTAAGATTTTGCGGGCTGGGCGGCGGAGAAATGGGCAGCCTTAATAAAGAGGTAATAAAACTGCTTGTGAAAAAAGGGTATGACGGATGGATTTATCTTGAGCATGACACCCATTTGCAGGAAGCCGAAATTGACCTTAAAATAAGCAGGGAATACATAAAAAGCTGCGGACTTTAAAAATTTTGTCATTTTATCTTGAAATAATAAAGGTAATGTGATAAAATAACCTATTGTATGTTAATTATACATATTCAATGATAAATATAAGGCGGTGTAACTTTTGGAAGCAATTTTCGGCAATTTAACGGAAATCACATGGCAATATGTTGTTATGTGGATTATCGGAGGAGTACTTATCTACCTCGCGATAAAAAAGGATATGGAACCTACTCTGCTTCTGCCTATGGGATTTGGTGCTATATTGGTAAATATCCCGTTTTCGGGAGCGGTAGAAACCTTGGATACGCTTTTTAATGCAGGTATTTCAAATGAGCTTTTTCCGCTTATTTTGTTTATAGGCATAGGCGCAATGATAGACTTCGGCCCGCTTCTTTCCAATCCGAAGCTTATGATTTTCGGAGCGGCGGCGCAGTTTGGTATTTTCTTTACACTGTGTCTTGCATCGGTGTTCTTTGACATCAACGATGCGGCATCTATTGCCATCATCGGTGCGGCAGACGGTCCTACGTCTATTGTAGTCGCTCAGGCACTTAATTCAAAATACCTCGGGGCAATTATGGTTGCGGCATACTCATATATGGCGCTTGTGCCAATCATTCAGCCTCCTGTAATAAGGATGCTTACAACCAAAAAAGAAAGAAAAATCCGTATGGAGTATGTTCAGAAGAATGTATCCAAAACAACAAGAATACTTTTCCCGATAATTATAACTATTATAACAGGTGTTGTAGCTCCGGCATCGGTATCACTTGTAGGATTTTTGATGTTCGGAAACCTTATTCGCGAGTGCGGTGTGCTAAACTCCCTGTCTGAAACCGCTCAAAAGGTGCTGGCGAACCTCATCACGATATTCCTCGGAATAACTATTGCACTTCGTATGCAGGCAGGCGAATTCCTGCAGCCGGCAACTCTGCTTATCTTAGGG
>JBAYOS010000035.1:0-11563 GCA_041678125.1 Monoglobales bacterium | reverse complement strand
GGAAGGCCAGCTGCTCGCGGGAGGAATTTTAGACAGCAATGTTGTAGGGGCAAGAGGGGTGCACAGCCAGGGAAATGTTATGGCAGATGTTTTTATTAAAAAAAGCGGTGATTATTCGCTCACCGCTCAGGAGGAGGTTCCGACAGGTAAAAAAAACAAAAGTTACACCGTTTGTTTTGGGAAAAAAGAAGTGAAAATCCCCGCGCGAGCCAAGAATTTCGAACTGAAAAAAACAGATTCGGAGAAGATTCCGCTTAAGGTAGGAGATATATATTTTCCCGTTTCACTTATAAAAAATACAGAGGTGGAAATTATAACAAAGCCGGTTAAATTAGACAGAGAAAAAGTAATTGCGGAGGCTGAAAAATATTTGGATGAGCTATTGCAAAAAGAGGTCGGGAGTGGTACAATTAGAGAAAGATATTTTTTTTATGAGGACATAGATGAAAATACTGTAAGAGTGCGACTTGAGGCGCTCTGCAATATGCAGATAGCACAAAAGCAGCCTATTTAGGAGGAGTATAATGGCGGATAAAATCATTAACATGGGGAATATAAGCACTATGATTTCTCTGTTCGGAAGCTATGACGAGAACATTAAAATTATCGAACAGGAATTAGGTGTAAATATTTTAAACCGCGACACCATTTTGAAAATTGAAGGCGACGAAGAAAACGTCGAGCTTGCTTCAAAGACTGTTGAGGCGCTTATTGCTGAGGTTGAACGTGGCGGAATTCTTACAGGTCAGAATATTGAATATACTATAGCAATGGTTAAAAACGGTATGGAAGGCAAGCTGTGCGAAATGGGTGAAGGTGTTATCTGTATCAGTTCACAGGGCAGACCGATTAAAACCAAAACCCATGGTCAAAAAGAGTATGTTGATGCAATTTCAAATAACACCATTGTGTTCGGAGTTGGTCCTGCAGGTACAGGAAAAACCTATCTTGCTGTTGCAATGGCGGTCAAGGCGTTCAGAAATAAAGAGGTAAACAAAATTATTCTCACCCGCCCTGCTGTTGAAGCAGGCGAAAAGCTGGGGTTTTTGCCGGGAGATTTACAGACCAAGATCGACCCCTATTTAAGACCGCTTTATGACGCACTTTATGATACGATGGGGTATGAAAACTATCAGCGCAACGCCGAAAAAGGCGTTATTGAGATTGCTCCGCTCGCATATATGCGGGGCAGAACGCTTGACAATGCATTTATAATACTTGATGAGGCGCAGAATACAACTCCTCAGCAGATGAAAATGTTTTTAACTCGAATAGGCTTTGATTCAAAGGCTGTCATAACAGGCGACGTAACGCAGATTGACCTGCCGGGAGGCATACAATCAGGGCTGAAAGATGCCATGAAAGTGCTGAAAAATATTAAGGGAATTGAATTTTGCCAGTTTACCGACCTTGATGTTGTAAGACATCCTCTTGTGCGAAAAATCATAAGAGCTTATGAAAATCACGATATGAAGAAAAATCAGGGACAGGTGAGGAAATGACCGAGTTTATTTTTGATTATACTGACGCGTCGTTGACGGCGGAGCAGGAAGCGGTTATGGAGAATGCGGCTGTCCGCACTCTAATGGCAGAAGATTTTAATGACGATTGCGAGATTTCGGTTGTAATAACAGATAATGAGGGCATCCGCGAGATTAACAGGGATTATCGAAATATTGATGCTCCGACCGACGTTCTGTCATTTCCGCAGTATGAGTTTGAAAGCCCTGCGGGTTTTAAGGAAAAACCAACCCCTCCCGTCATGCTTGGTGATATTGTTATTTCAAAGGAACGACTGATTTTGCAGGCAGAAGAAATAGGCAACTCGTTTGAAGATGAACTCAGCTATTTAACAGTTCATTCGGTTTTGCATCTTCTTGGATATGACCATATTGAAGAAGATGATAAAAAAATCATGAGGGCACGGGAAAAGTTAATTATCGAGGAGATAAAAAATGGCGAAGTATTTTAAAAAAGTAACCCCCGAATCATGCGGGGTAAGCAGTATAGATTTAATTAAATTCATTGAGGGTATGGAGGATATGCCTGAAATTAAGGAAACTCACGGGTTTATGCTTATCAGACATGGCAAGCTTCTTACCGAAGGCTGGTTTGCTCCTTACACCGAGGATATGCCACACACTCTGTTTTCCGATACAAAAACCTTTGTTCAGCTTGCAGTCGGGTTTATGGTTAAAGAGGGTCTTTGCACAATCGAAGACAAAATATCCGATTACTTTCCTGACAAGCTGTCGGACAAGGTGTCCGAACACAACCGTAACCTTAAAACAAAGCATCTTCTGATGATGGCAACGGGACATAAAGGTCAGCAGATACACAAAACAGGCGATTTTAACGATATGTCGGTGGATAAGGTCAAGGAATTCTTTGAGACCGATAATTACATAGAAGCAGGCGTGGAGTTTCAGTATGATAATATAGCGACGTATGTCCTGTCAAACCTTGTTTCGAGACTGACGGGGTTTAATGTTGCCGAATACTTAAAACCAAGATTTTTGGATCCGCTTGATATTACGGTGGATTATTATTCGCACGATTCAAACAATGTCTGCATCGGCTATTCGGGATTCAGAATCAAGCTTGAAGCGCTTGCGAAGGTCGGACAGTTTTTGCTAAACGGCGGGACATGGGAAGGTGCTCAGCTTCTGCCGAAGGAGTGGTGCGAGCAGGCTATGGCAAAGCATACTGATGGCATCGGCCCCTGCGGTGATGACTGGAATCAGGGATATTGCTGGCATATGTGGAGAGGCAGGTATAATACTGCAAGGCTTTGCGGAGCGTACGGTCAGATGTGTGTGATTATACCAGACCGTGACATGATTTTTGCAACCAATTCGGGAGCAAATTTTAACAAGCTCCAAAGTATTCTCGATAATTTCTATGAAAACGTTTTGCTGAAAGTATCGGACAAGCCTTTAGAGGAAAATCCGATTGGAAATATTAAGCTTGAAAATAAGATTTCAAAACTTGCTCTCCGAAATATATTTGCACCCGTTTCTCCAAGGGCAAATGAATTAAACGGCAAGGAAATTACCTTTGAAAAAAAGGGGAGATATAATAAAATCAGACTTGACTTTGGCAGCGGAGTTTGCAGAGTTGCACTTTCGGGAGACTGTGAGATTTCTTTTGATGCAGGACTTTCCGAGCCTAAAGAAACATACATAGAAAACGGCGGTTTTCTGACAATTGACCCGTTTGACCACGCAAAGTACTCCGCAACAGCATATTTTAATATAGACGATGTATTTATCATTACGGCAAGAATTTTGGAGACGGTAACTATAGTTAAAATAGAAATTTCTCCTGACGAGACGGTTAAACTTTATACTTTAAGAGGCAACCTGGGCGAATAAACAAAATAGGTGTAATACTTTCGTATTACACCTATTTTTTTATATTGCAAGTCCTGTTCTGAACTGGCTGTTATACAGATTAGCGTAAAATCCGTCCTTCTCGATAAGCTCGTCATGGTTTCCTTTTTCGACAATTTCACCATCGTCAATTACAAGAATAACGTCCGCATTGCGGATTGTGCTCAGACGGTGGGCAATAACAAAGTTTGTTCTGCCCTCCATAAGCGTTTTGAGCGCCTCCTGAATTTTAAGCTCGGTACGCGTATCTATAGATGATGTCGCTTCGTCCAAAATTAGAACGGGAGGTCTTGCAAGCATTGCTCTTGCTATTGCAAGAAGCTGTCTTTGTCCCTGTGACAAATCCTGACCGTTATCTGACAAAACGGTTTCGTATCCGTTTTCAAGCTGGCTGATAAAAGAATGTGCACCTGCTTTTTTGGCGGCTTCAATTACCTCCTCATCTGTAGCAGTGGGTCTGCCGTATTTGATATTGTCAAGAACACTTTCGGAAAACAAATATGTATCCTGAAGTACCATTCCGATTGAACCGCGCAGACTGTCGCGGGTGAGGTCGTAGATGTTTTTGCCGTCAATGGTTATTGTTCCGCTGTCAATATCATAAAATCTGCTAAGCAGACTGATTATAGTCGTTTTCCCTGCACCTGTGGGACCGACGATAGCCACCGTCTGCCCGGGAACTGCATCAAAAGAGGCATTTTTAAGCACCGGTTTGCCGGGGATATAGGAAAATGTGACGTTTTTAATACTTATGCTGCCCTTGGGACTGCTTAATACCTCTGCATTTTCAGCATCCTCCTCGCGGGATTCATCCATAACCTCAAACACACGTTCAGCACCCGCAAGAGCGGACTGCATGGTATTAAACAGATTTGCGATTTCATTTATCGGACGGGAGAAGTTTTTTGTGTAAAGAAGAAAAGAAAAGATAATGCCGGGGGTAATCCCGCTGCCCGTCAAAATCATATATCCACCGACAACGGCTACAATCAGATAAGTTATGTTATTTATAAGGTTCATCACAGGTCCCATAACGCCAGACAGAGTTTGAGCAATCTGTCCGCTGTTGCGGAGACGTTTGTTAATCAGACCGAAATGAGTTTTTACATTTTCTTCCTGACGGAACAGGATAACCGCCTTCTGCCCCGACACCATTTCCTCAACATATCCGTTAAGCTCGCCAAGCTCTTTTTGCTGTCTGCGGAAATATTTCGCAGTAAACCTCATTATGCTTCTTGTGATAATGAGCATAAGCGGAACGGTAACAAGAGAAACAAATGTCAGGGGAGGGCTTAAAATAATCATCGCAATAAGAGTGCCGGTAATGTTTATCACACCTGAGAGGAGCTGTGCCACGCTTTGAGAAAGCGTGATGTTAATATTATCAACATCGTTTGTCAGTCGGCTCATTATGTCACCGCTGGAGGTGTTGTCAAAATATTTCAGAGGCAGTTTTTGCAAAGCATCAAACAAATCGCGCCTTAAGTTTGCCGAGGTATTCTGAGATACCTTTATCATATTTGAATGGATAAAGTATGTACTGAGAGCGGATATAAGATGCATCGTAAGTATAACTATACAAAGCTTGCCGAGAGAGGGAATATTGAAGGTGGAAATATATTTATCAATGGCGACACCGTTAAGCCTTGTGGTGAGAATACTTATAACGGATACTGCCAAAGACAGGAATAGTGTTACTAAAATATATAGCTTATACGCGTTCATATAACCGATAAGTCTTGCAAGGGTGCCTTTGGCATTTTTAAGCTTAACCTTTTCATGCGGGATTCCGTGCCCGCCCGGTCTGCCGCCCATCATAGGGCCCTGTCTCATATTACCCAATAAAAGCCGCCTCCTCTCCAAGCTGAGATACTACAATGCTTCTGTAAATATCATTTGAGCCCAAAAGCTCCGAATGTGTGCCCATACCCGAAATCCTTCCGCCGTCTAAAACAATTATCTTGTCGCAGTACATTACACCCGATATTCTTTGAGCAATAATAAAGATGGTGCAGTTTTTGATATTCTCCCTCAGCGCTGTCTGAAGCTTTGCTTCGGTGGACATATCAAGAGCGCTTGAAGAATCGTCAAGAATAAGTATTTTCGGATTCCGCACAAGTGAACGTGCAATGGAAAGGCGCTGTTTCTGCCCGCCCGAAAAGTTTTTGCCCCGCTGTTCCACGGGGGAGGATATTCCGTCGGGCAGAGTGTTTACGAATTCCGATGCCTGCGAGATATCAAGCGCCCGAATCAAATCGTCCTTTGAGGCGCCATCCTTGCCCTGTCTGAGATTGTCTTCAATAGTTCCCGAGAACAAAATATTTTCCTGAAGAACCACGCTTATATGGTCACGCAGGTCGGAGGTTTTAATGTCGCGGACATTTACACCGCCGATAAAAATCTCGCCCTCTGTGACATCATACAGTCTGGGAATAAGCATGGCCAAAGTACTTTTGCCCGAGCCGGTCGCCCCTATTATGCCGATTGTTTCACCTTCGTTTGCTTTGAATGAAATGTTCTCAAGCACCCATTGACCGGTCTTATGATATTTGAAAGATACATTCTTAAATTCAATATCAGAACCGCGAAAATCAAGCGCGTTTTCTGAATCTGTTACCGTCGGCGCAGTGTCAAAAACCTCGTTGATTCTGTCGGCAGAAACCTTTGCTCTTGAAAAATGTATAAAGAGCATAACAGACATGGTAAGAGAAAACATAATCTGTGTAAGGTAGTTTATAAATGCCATGATTTTGCCTGTATCTATTCCACCGATTTTATAAAGATTACCGCCGAACCACAACACCGCAACAACGGAAAACTGCATTATAATATTAACGATAGGCCACATCAGAATTGTAATAACCTGTGATTTTATGCTGATGCCCTTTAAATCCTCATTCGCCTTTTCAAAACGGGCAGTTTCCTGTTTATAACCGACAAATGCTTTTACGACACGGACTCCCAGCAGATTTTCCCTCATTACAGTATTTACACGGTCAATGTTTTTCTGAAGGATGGAAAAGAGGGGAAAGGAGCGGGATATTACATAAAACATGGTGATAACAAGGGCGGGAACCATAAAGATAAACAGGGTGGATAACTTTGGACTGATTCTGATTGCCATTACGATTCCGCCCGCAAATAAAAGAGGTGAGCGCACCATTATTCGAAGGGACATAAGTACCATGTGCTGCATTTGTGTAACGTCGTTTGTTACTCTAGTGATAAGAGAGGATGTTTTCAGTTTATCAATTTCCGCAAAAGAGAAATTTTGTATCTTGGCAAAAAGTTTTTTCCTCAGCTCGGCGGCAAAGGTGCAGGCTGCTATTGATGAGAAAAAGGTACATAAAATGCCTCCTGCCATACCGATTAAAGACAAGGCAAGCATTCTTCTGCCTGTTGACAGTACAAAATTTATATCTCCGTTTTTAACGCCTATGTCAATTATATCCGCCATAAGTGTGGGCTGATATAAGTCCATTATTGCCTCAACCATCATGCAAAGTGGAGCTAGCAGGGCGAAAAACCAACATTTTTTTAAGTATTTAAGCAACCTAAACAATTATTTTTCACCCCTTATAATATCAATATATTCCGCAAGCTCAGAGAGACATTTGATAAAATTTTCCTTCTGCTCTGTTGTTAGTTTTTGCAGAAGCGACTCAATCTGTTTTTCCGTTGCCTTGTGAATTTCCTCGGCAACCTCCTTGCCTTTTTCGGTTGTTTCAAGATTGATAATTCGACGGTCGGTATCTGAGCGCTTGCGCTCGATTAGTTCGAGAGCTTCAAGCCCATCTGCAACCTGGGTAAAGGAGCCTTTTTCAAGCGCAAATTTCTCGCTTACATCCTTCATGGGAACGGGCCCGTTGAAGGCAATATACATTAAAACCCCCCGTTGAGTTTTACCTAATTCAAAGGAAAGGTCAATTTGCCTTTCGGCAAATATCAGCTTTTTAAATTGTATTATCTTGCGCAGCAGCACAAGAAGATGGCTATCTTTCATATTTCATCTCTAAAAGTTTGATTGCTAACTATTATAAACCAAAGTATTTTATTTGTCAACGAAAAATTTTTATCTGCCGTCATAAAGTAAAATCTTTTTTCATATTATTTACAAAGTACAAGTCATTGTCAAAAGAAAGGATGGCTCAAAGGTGGATAATATTTATAAAGATATTGCACAAAGAACTCAAGGGGATATTTACATAGGAGTGGTGGGCCCTGTAAGAACCGGTAAGTCTACTTTTATAAAAAGATTCATGGATACAAAGGTTTTGCCCAACATTGAGAATGAGTATAAACGGGACAGGGCAAGAGATGAGCTGCCGCAGAGTGCGTCGGGAAAGACAATTATGACGACTGAGCCGAAGTTTGTTCCGAACGAGGCCGTTAAAATTAACATTAACGATGCCGACTGCAACGTCAGAATGGTGGATTGCGTCGGTTACATGGTCAGAGGTGCGCTCGGCTCCGAGGAGGACGGTAATATTCGCATGGTGCAGACTCCTTGGGATGATGAGGCAATACCGTTTAATGAGGCGGCGGAAATCGGAACGGAAAAGGTTATTAACGACCATTCGACCATTGGAATCGTGGTTACAACCGACGGAAGCATAACTGAAATTCCAAGGGAAAGTTATGTGGCGGCAGAGGAAAGGGTTGTAAGTGAGCTGAAGAAAATTAACAAGCCTTTTGCAATACTGCTCAACTGTGTAAATCCATCGTCGCCGCAGGCAAAACAGCTTCAGAAAAGTCTGGAGGAAAAGTACGGTGTACCCGTTATATGCGTATCCTGTGCCCAGCTTGACGAGGATGATATCGAAGATATTTTAGAAACGGTTTTATATGAATTTCCACTTACCGAAATCGGCATTGACCTGCCCGGCTGGCTTGATGCTCTTGAGTGGTCGCATCCCCTGAAAAATCAGATTTTCACTTCGGTCAGAGATGCGCTTACCGATGTCAGAAAAATCAGAGATGCAAAAAACAAAATTGAAACTATGCGGGAACTTGAGTATGCAGAGGATGTAAAAACGCTTAACACGGATTTGGGCAGAGGGGTAATAAACATTGAGATTACAACTCCCGAACCGTTGTTTTATGAGGTTCTCAGCAACGCAACGGGGCTTGAAATTGCTGATGACGAAAAGCTGCTCAAGCTTCTTATGGAGTTGAAAGAGGTTAAGAGAAAATATGATAAGATTGAGTGTGCGCTCAAAGAGGTAGATGCAAAGGGCTACGGAATTGTCTATCCGTCTCTTGAGGAGCTCAAGCTTGAGGAACCTGAGATTGTAAAGCAGGGCAGCAGGTATGGAGTACGGCTCAAGGCGGCTGCACCGTCGCTTCATCTTATAAAAGCTGAAATTGAGACAGAGGTAAGTCCCATTGTGGGTACTGAAAAGCAGAGCGAGGAGCTTGTTCACTCTCTGCTTGATGAGTTTGAGAATGACCCTGCGAAAATCTGGGAATCAAACATTTTCGGGAAATCGCTCCATGAGCTTGTTAACGACGGTCTGCATACCAAGCTTGCAAGGATGCCTGACGAATCAAGATTTAAAATTCAGGAAACGCTGCAGAGAATTATTAACGAGGGCAGCGGCGGACTGATTTGCATTATTCTATAATATTCAGCGGTGTAATACTTTTGTTATTACACCGCTTTTTTACGTTTTTGCATTTCTTTGCTTATTGACCGAAAAAATAATTTGTGTTATAATCATTTTGGAGGAATGAATATGAAAAACTTAAGAAAAATTATTCTTTTAATATTGATTATAAACATATTTTCCACTGCCTGTTTTGCTTCGGTTATCGGCACGGAAATTGACGGATACACCCTGCCTGTAGCGGAGGGTACTTATTTTACCCGTTCCGTTTCCTACAGCGACCAGAGCGGCGTCGGCAAGCAGACGGAAAACTATCTTGTCTATTCGCCTAACGACAGCGTAAAACCGATAATTACCTATGGAGATTATATTTACGGAGCAGGCAGAACATCGGAGGAAATAGCCGCCCTTGTTGCCTCGGGCAAAAACCCCGTTGCGGGAGCGAATGCCGACTTTTTCTCATTTCAGACGGGTGTGCCGATGAGCGACCTTATAATTGACGGCAGGATTGTCACAAAGGACGGTACAGAGCAATACGGTATCGGGTTTATGGAGGACGGAAGCGCCTTTATTTCTAAGTTTGCCATATTTTCCTCAATGGTGAAAGAGGACGGGACCGAAACCTTTATTTACAACATAAATAAATTCCGTCAGCCCTATTCAATCTATCTCATGACAGACCAATTTTCGACCGAAACAAAAAACAGCTCTATTGGTGTCGATGTTGTGCTCTCGGTAGTTGAAGGGGATATGAAATTAGGCTCTGAAATGACTGCAGTGGTTGAGTCCTTGACTGAAAATAAAGGCTCAATTCCAATCCCGAGGGGCAAAATTCTGCTGACAGTTGATAATAATGCACCGACTGAGTTTTATCAGGCGCTTGCGACACTTGTTCCCGGCGAAATGGTTACCTTTAAGTTCGGAGTAATGGGTGACGCCCGTTGGAAGGATGTAAAGCTCGGTATGGGCGCAGTTGGCGGAATGCTTTTATCAGGCGGGGAGATAAACCCCAATCTTGAAAACGGAGCGGCTCCCAGAACGGCGATTGGTATAACAAAGGACGGAAAAGTTCTTTTATATACAATAGACGGCAGACAGCCCGGCTACAGCTATGGCGTTCAGCTTAGAACGCTTGCGGCGAGAATGAAAGAGCTTGGCTGTGTTGATGCAATTAACCTTGACGGCGGAGGGTCCACTACCTTTGCGGCTGCGCTTCCGGGAATGCCTGTTAAGGTTGTAAACAGCCCGTCAGAGGGCAGTGAGCGAAAGGTTTCAACATTCATCTTCTTTGAAAACCTAAAAAAGCCAACAGGCAAGGCGGCAGAGCTTTTTGTTTATCCGAGAACCTCATATCTTCTTACAGACGGAAAGGTTCAGCTTGAAACAAGGGCTGTTGACGAAAACTTTTATCCTGCACAGTTGCCCGAAAAACCCGAATATTTCGTTGAAGAGGGGAAGGGCAGCGTATCGGAGGACGGAGTCTTTACCGCTGAGGAGGGCGGCAAGATAAAAGTTACTGCCAAAAGCGGAGAGCTTTCGGGTGATGTTATCATAACCTGTCTTAAAACCCCGACAGATATTCATGTATTAAATAAAGAAACAGGTAAAATTCTTCCACAGATAACCTTAAAAAGAGGAGAGACATTAAGTCTTTCCGCAAAGGCGTTCGGCGGATATAACGAGCTTATTTCAGGCGAAAATTCGTTTAGCTGGAGCGTAGAGGGTGAGGCGGCGACAATTTCGGCAGGGAACCTGCTTGTGGGTGCAAATTCGTTCGGGAAAGAAGGTGTTCTTTCTGTAACTGCAGGTGAAAAAACGGTTTCCATACCCATAAGCCTTGTTAAAAACGGAAAGGAAACGGAAGAGGGGACAAGATTTGATATTTCTGCCGAAGTAACAGACGGAATTTTGAGCGGAACTCTCTCCTCTGAATATGATGTCAAAGCGGAAAGCGTGAAAATATTTGCCGACGGGAAAGAAATTCCCTGCCGTCTGGCAGATAATAAATTTACTGCAGATGTGCCTGAAAATACCCATAAAATCACAATCTATGCCACATCAACCGAGAAATATACTGATTTAAAATATATATATCTTGATGCTGTAGGTACGCGCAATAACCCCTTTGCAGATACGGAAACAAACTGGGCAAGGGATATTTTAAGCTTTATGTATGAGAAGAAAATCATCAGCGGCGAAAATACTGACGAGGGACTTTTGTTCCGACCGCAAAAGCAGATGACAAGAGCTGAATTTGCAGTAATTTGCAGTAACTATCTGGGGGTTGATTTGTCAGAATACTCTGACAGGGAAATGCCGTTTACGGATGATGTTCCGATGTGGGCGCAAAAACAGCTGAAGGCACTTTATTATATGGGGATTTTTAAAGGCAGACTGACCGATGACGGCGTTATGGCAGACCCGAATTCTTCAATTACGCGTGCAGAAGCGGCAACCATTATATCAAGGCTTATGCCTGACGGACTGAAAAAATCCGCAATCACGGCTCAGGATAAGGCTGACATACCAGGCTGGGCAGTCGAAGCCATGGAGCGCCTTTTTGCG
>JBAYOS010000034.1:0-11608 GCA_041678125.1 Monoglobales bacterium | reverse complement strand
GAAAATCGGCTAAAATCTGCGTGGGGTGAAACTCGTTTGTAAGACCGTTCCAAACGGGCACTCCAGAAAACTCCGCAAGTTTTTCCACAATTTCCTGTCCGAATCCGCGATACTCGATACCGTCAAACATTCTGCCCAATACCATTGCAGTATCGGCAATACTTTCCTTCTTGCCTATCTGCGAGGCTTTCGGGTCAAGGTAGACAGAGTACATACCTAAGTCCGCCGCCGCAACCTCAAAGGCACAGCGGGTTCTGGTGCTTGTTTTTTCAAAAATAAGCGCTATATTTTTGCCCTCACATAAACGGTGAGGAATCCCTTGTTTTTTCTTTGCCTTAAGCTCAGCCGCAAAATCTATAAGTCCGCCGATTTCCTCAGGCGTGAAATCAAGAAGCTTTAAAAAGCTCTTTCCTTTTAAGTTCATTTTTCTTCCTCCACACAGATTTCTTTTATTATTTCAATAGCTTTTCGGAGCAGGTCAAACGGAATGTTAAGAGCAGGCAAAAGTCTTACCTTGTCTTTTGCCGTAAGGCATAAAACACCCCTATCCATACACTTTTTAACTACGTCGCCTGCAGGAGCGGCTGTCTTGATTCCGACCATAAGTCCCGCTCCAGTGACCGATTCAATGCCCTTAGCGTCTGATAGAGTTTCAAAAATATATTTGCTTTTTTCTTTAACATCCGATAAAAACTTGTCATCAATCCGTTTTAAAATGCTGAGCGCACCTGCGCAGCTTACGGGGTTACCGCCGAAGGTGGAGCCATGGTCACCAAACCCGAGAACAGCCTCTACTTTTTCATTTAACAGAGCAGCGCCTATCGGCAGTCCGCCGCCAAGCCCTTTTGCGGTTGTAACAATATCGGGGGAAATTCCGTAGTTCATATATGAATACAGACTGCCCGTTCTGCCGTTGCCCGTCTGAACTTCATCGACAATCAGAATAATATCTTCTTGTTGCGCAAATTCAAACACACTCTTGACAAAATCTTCTTCAAGCGGGACAACTCCGCCCTCACCCTGAATACATTCAATCATAATTGCCGCCGTTTTATTTTCGAGTGCAAGCCGTTTCAGTGATTCAATATCATTTGCCGGAGTGTGTAAAAATCCGGGTGTGAGCGGCTGAAAAAGCTCGTGATAATGCTCCTGTCCCGTTGCGGCAAGCGTGGTTAGTGTCCTGCCGTGAAAGCTGTTTTCCAGTGTAATTATTGTGCTGTAATCGGCACCTTTTTTGTCGGCAGCATATTTTCTTGCTGCCTTAATCGCACATTCATTTGCCTCTGCTCCCGAGTTGCCGAAAAACACCTTTTTCATTCCCGTTTTCTCGCAGAGCATTTTCGCAAGAAGAGAACAGGGCTCGGTATAATATAGATTGGACATATGCTGGAGCTTTGTAAGTTGAGTAACCGCCGCGGCTGTCCACTCGTCATCTGCAATTCCAAAGCTTGTGACGCCGATGCCCGACCCCATATCAATATACTCTTTTCCATCCACATCTTTAACAACCGATCCCTTGCCCGAAATAATTTCAACAGGAAAACGGTTATATGTATTTGCGACAAACAGCTTGTCAATCGACTGAATACTGCTCATTATTCATCACCTCGAACCATTGTGCCGGCGCCCTCGTCTGTGAGAGTTTCCACAAGGATTGAATGAGGTATTCTGCCGTCCATAATTATTACTTTTTTAACGCCTTTATTTATAGCTTCAATACAACATTCCACCTTAGGAATCATGCCGCCTGAAATTATTCCGTCCTCCTGAAGCTTTGCCGCCTCGGAAGCCTTTATTTCTGGAATAAGAGTGGAGGGGTCGTCCTTGTCACGCAATATTCCCGCAATGTCGGTCATCATGATAAGACTTTCCGCACCGATTGCCCCCGCGATATATGCCGCCGCAGTGTCTCCGTTGATATTATAGGTGTTGCCCTTTTTATCACAGGCTACTGTAGAGATTACGGGAATATATCCGTTTTCTACAAGGTCAATTACCGGCTGAATGTTAATCTTTGTAATTGAGCCGACATATCCCAGCCTTTCATCCTTTACCTTTGCCTCAATAAGTCTGCCGTCCATACCCGAAATGCCCATGGCTTTTCCGCCTTTCATTTCAAGTAAATTTACAAGAGTTTTATTAACCTTGCCGGCAAGCACCATCTGAACAATATCAATGGTTTCTTTATCTGTAACGCGGAGTCCGTCAACAAACTCCGGCTTTTTCCCCAGTTTATCCATAAGGTCGGAAATTTCGGGGCCGCCGCCGTGAACGAGAACAATTTTAACGCCTATCAGCCAAAGAAGAACAACGTCCTCCATAACCTGTTGTTTCAGCTGTTCATTAACCATGGCATTGCCGCCGTATTTTACAACAACAACCTTACCGGTGTATTTTTTTATATATGGCAGCGCCTGGGTCAATACCTCTGCACGTTGTGCATTTGAAAGATTTATATCCATTTTGACATCTCCTTATTTTTCAGGTACGGTAGTCCCCGTTAATTTTTACATAATCGTACGTAAGGTCGCAGCCCCATGCAGTGGCGGAATATTCGCCGTCGCCCAGACTTATGAGAATATCGACTTCTCTTTCAAGAAGGATTTCTTTCGCTTTTTCCTCTGAAAAATCAACGCCTGCGCCATTTTCACAAACCTTGACTTCGCCTTTTGCCGAGCAAAATGATACGTCAATTTCTGAAACGTCAACATCAGCGCCGCTATAACCGATTGCGCATAAAACCCTGCCCCAATTTGCATCCGCACCGAACATTGCCGCTTTTAAAAGGCTTGAGCAGATAACGCTTTTTGCAACAGTTTTCGCAGTATTTAAATTATCGCTGCCGATTACTTTACATTCAAGCAGCTTACTGGCGCCCTCGCCGTCACCTGCAATCATTCGGCAGAGCTGAACATTTATTGTGTTGAGCGCTTTCATAAAAGTGTAATAATCTTCATTTTCCTCGGTGATTTCAGCGTTCCCCGCCATTCCGTTCGCCAAAATTGCAACCATATCATTTGTTGAGGTGTCACCGTCAACGCTGAGCATATTGAAGGTATTTTGAATATCGCCCGACAGCGCCTTTTTAAGCATCTCCGAAGAAATTTTGACATCAGTAGTAATAAACACGAGCATTGTCGCCATGTTCGGATGTATCATACCGCTTCCCTTTGCGATTCCGCCCATTCTGCAAACCTTGCCGCCAATTGTAAATTCCACGGCAACCTCTTTTATAACAAGGTCGGTGGTCAAAATTGCTTCCGCCGCAAACTGACTTCCGTCTGCACTCAGTCCCAACACAAGAGCAGGCAAACCGTTTGCAATAGGCTCAATATCAAGAGGCTGACCTATTACGCCCGTTGACGCAACAATTACATCTTCGGGAGCAATTCCAAGCTGCTGGGCAGTTTTTTCGCCCATTTGCTCGGCAATATAAACTCCGTCTGCGTTGCATGTGTTCGCGTTGCCGCTGTTACAAATAATAGCCTGAGCCATACCGTCTTCAATATTCTTTTTTGTAACTGCTATCGGCGCGCCTTTTACAAGATTTTGTGTATAAACCGCCGCAGCCGCAGCTTTTGTTTTACTGAAAATAAGGGCCAAATCCCTTTTTGTCTTGTTTTTCCTTATTCCGCAATGTATGCCGCTTGCCTCAAATCCTTGCGCGGCAGTAACTCCGCCTGAGATAATTTTCATTTCATCCATACCCTTTCTTTATACACTAAGTCCTGTATCCTCTGCAAGTCCAAGTTTAATATTCATATTTTGTATAGCAGCACCCGAGGCACCCTTTCCCAAATTGTCAAACCTTGAAATAAGCAAAATCCTGTCCTCGTTACCTGCGACTGTGATTTCCATATCGTCTCTGCCTGAAAAAGCGGCAGCGGATAAAAATCCGTTTTCATCGGCCTTTTCATTAAAATGAATAATCTTACCTGTGTAAACATTTTTATAAATTGTAGCAATATCGCCTATATTTCCCTTTATATCCTTTGCAAAAACCGGAATGGTTACTTCCATACCACTGTAGAAGTCTGCTACAACGGGGCAAAAAAGGGGCGCGTTTTCAAGTCCGCAAACCTTAACCATTTCCTTTAAATGCTTGTGCTGCTGAGTTAGACCATACTGACGGGGAGCGGATAAAAGCACATCTCTCCCCTCCGTTTCATACTCCGCAATCATTTTTTTGCCGCCGCCCGAATAGCCTGTTATAGAAAAGCAGTTAAGTGAAAGTGATGAGGAAATCATTCCTGCTTCAATAAGCGGTGCTATAAGTGCAACAAATCCGCTTGCGTGACAGCCGGGGTTTGCAATTAGATTATATTTTTCAATTTTTTCACGGCAGGATTTAAGTTCAGGAAACCCAAACGCCCAACCGTCGTCGGTTCGGTGTGCTGTTGAAGTATCTATAATAACCGTCTTTTTATTTTTCAGCATTACTGCCGCTTCAATCGCCGCGGCGTCAGGCAGGCAAAGAAAAACTACGTCTGCACTGTTTATCGCATCTGCTCTTGCATCAAAGTCCTTTCTCATCTCCTCAGGAAGCTTAATCAAGGATATATCCTCTCTTTGACTTAACCTGTCAAAAATGCGAAGCCCTGTTGTTCCGGCACTGCCGTCAATAAATACTTTAATCACTTTTCACACCTCCGCTGAATAAATATTCGTATTAATAATATAATATTGCAATATTATACACCTATTTTATTCATTTGTCAAGGGTGTTTTATGAATAATTATACATTTAAATAAAATTTCATGAATATGAGTAATTGTTGTTGACATTTTACATTTATTGTGATAGAATAGTTAAAAATAAATCTTTAAGTTCGATACAGAGATGTCGGCAAGATTGTAATAGAAATTAGGCGTAGCTTTGCTGTGTCTGTTTTTTTGCGAGTATGTCTTGCCCGACGGGTGAGGCTTTTTTTATGCCTTTTTGGGTTTTAGCGAACTTGTCGGTTTTTGGAAGGAGGAAGAAAAATGTTTAATTTAAATTCGAAAATATACGGTGAGACAACGGCTGAAATATTTTCTGAATTTATCCTTTCGGATAAACAGTTTTATTTTTTAAATGATGATAAATATACTGTTTTTCCCGGTTTTTGCGATGTGCATGTGCATTTTCGTGAGCCGGGGTTTTCTTATAAAGAGACCATTTCAAGCGGCAGTCTGGCGGCTGCAAGGGGCGGTTATACCGCGGTTTGTACCATGCCCAACCTCAGCCCCGTCCCCGACAGTGCCGACACCTTAAAAATACAAACCGATATAATTAGAAAAGACGGAAAAATTAACATCTACCCATACGGGTCTATTACAAAAAATCAGATGGGCGAAATTCTGTCGGAAATGGAAAAAATGACAGAGGCAATCGCATTTTCCGACGACGGAAAAGGTGTTCAGTCAGAGGAATTGATGCTTGCGGCAATGGAAAAGGCAAAGTCGCTGGGCAAGATTATAGTTGCTCACTGCGAGGATAATTCCCTGCTCCGCGGCGGCTACATCCATGACGGTGAATATGCGAAGCAAAACGGGCACAAAGGAATCTGCTCGGAAAGCGAATATCTGCCTGTTGCAAGAGATGCCATGCTTGCGAAAAAAAGCGGCTGTGCTTATCATGTGTGTCACATTTCCACAAAGGAAAGCGTTGATTTAATCAGAAAGGCTAAAAAAGACAGGATTGATATAACCTGCGAAACTGCTCCCCATTATTTATTGCTGGACGATATGGATTTAAAAGAAGAGGGCAGATTTAAAATGAATCTGCCGCTCAGGAGCAGGGCGGACAGGCTTGCGCTTATCGACGGAATAATCGACGGGACAATTGATATGATTGCAACAGATCATGCGCCCCACTCGGCAGGGGAAAAGTCAAAAGGTCTTGAGAAAAGCGCGTTCGGTATTGTGGGCGTTGAAACCGCTTTTCCGCTGATGTATACCTTTTTTGTAAAAACAGGTATTATTACTATGGAAAGGTTAGTTGACCTAATGTCGGTAAATCCTATGAAACGGTTTAATATTCCGCTCGGAAACAGTTTTTCCGTTTGGAATCTTGAAAAAGAGTATAAAATTGATTTGGCGCAGTTTATTTCAATGGGCAAGGCGACGCCCTTTGAAGGAATGAATGTTTTCGGCGAATGTGAGCTGACAGTATGCGACGGTAAAATTGCTTATAAAAAGAATTAACGGCGGCTAAAACCGCCTTGGCATATATTAAACAGATTGAGAGGAAAAATCATGGCGAAAAGAACAGACATTAAAAAAATTCTCATTATCGGATCAGGTCCGATAGTAATCGGGCAGGCGGCTGAGTTTGACTATGCGGGAACACAGGCTTGTCTTGCACTTAAGGAGGAGGGGTACGAGGTTGTTCTTTGCAACTCCAACCCTGCTACCATTATGACAGATACTACCATAGCGGACAAGGTTTATATGGAACCTTTGACGCTTGAATATGTGGCAAAAATTTTAAGATATGAAAGACCCGACGCCATTGTCCCCGGGATAGGCGGTCAGACAGGACTTAATCTTGCCATGCAGCTTGAAAAAAAGGGTATCTTAAAAGAATGTCAAGTGGAGCTTTTGGGCACCAGCAGCAGAAGTATCGAAAGAGCTGAGGACAGAGAACTTTTTAAAGAGCTGTGTCAGGAAATCGGCGAGCCTACAATCCCTTCGGAAATTACATATACCCTCGAAGAAGCAAAAAAAGCGGCTGAAAATATAGGCTATCCCGTAGTGCTCCGCCCCGCGTTCACCTTGGGAGGTACGGGCGGCGGCTTTGCAAATAATGAGCGGGAGCTTGTTGAAATAGGCTTGAACGCATTTAAGCTTTCGCCTGTTCATCAGGTATTGATTGAGAAAAGCGTTAAGGGATATAAAGAAATCGAATTTGAGGTTATGCGCGACTCAAATGATAAAGCAATTACAATCTGCGGTATGGAAAATATCGACCCTGTAGGCGTGCACACGGGCGACTCGCTTGTTGTTGCGCCCATAATGACGCTAAACGACCACGACCTTAAAATGCTGAATGACAGCGCAATAAAAATTATCCGCGCACTTAAAATTGAAGGCGGATGTAACGTTCAGTTTGCTCTTAATCCTAAAACAAGCGAATACTTTTTAATCGAAGTAAATCCCAGAGTTTCACGTTCATCTGCGCTTGCATCAAAGGCAAGCGGTTATCCTATCGCAAGAGTTACCGCCAAAATCGCGGTCGGTATGGCACTTGAGGAAATTGCAATCGCAAACACAACCGCGGCATTTGAGCCAAGTCTTGACTATGTTGTTGCAAAACTGCCCCGATTTCCATTTGATAAATTTGCGACTGCGGCAAACACTCTCGGCACTCAGATGAAAGCTACGGGCGAGGTAATGGGAATAGGTTCAACCCTTGAGGAGTGTTTGTTAAAATCTGTCCGTTCGCTTGAAACGGGAGTTTGTCACTTCCACCTTCCGAAGTTTGACGGAATGTCAAAGGAGGAGCTTGAAAACTATATCACCGATTTTAAAGATGATAATATTTTCGCTATCGCACAGCTTATCAGAATGGGCGTAAGCGTTGAAAGACTGAACGAAATCACGAAAATAACAGCCTACTTTATTGAGTCAATCGAAAAGATTGTTAGGATGGAAAAGGTAATAAAAGAAAACAAGGGAAATGCGGAAATCCTTCTTTCGGCAAAGAAAATGGGGTTCAGCGACAAATATATCGCTTCCCTCTGGGATATGACCGAAATTGATGTGTTTGAAATGAGAAAGGAAAATGATATTTTCCCTGTATATAAAATGGTTGACACCTGCCATACGGGTGCGTATATCCCCTATTTCTACTCATCCTATCATGATAAAAATTCCTCCGTTTTAACTGATAAAAAGAAAATTATAGTTCTCGGCGCAGGCCCTATCAGAATAGGCCAGGGCGTTGAGTTTGACTATTCTACGGTTCATGCGGTAACAACGATTAAAAAGTCGGGTTATGAGGCAATAATCATAAACAACAACCCCGAAACCGTTTCAACAGACTATATAACTGCCGACAAACTCTACTTTGAGCCGCTGACTGCCGAAGATGTTATGAACATCATTCATTTTGAAAAACCCGAGGGCGTAATAGCTTCTCTTGGCGGGCAGACAGCGATTAACCTTGCAGAGCCTCTTATGAAGCGCGGTGTTAAAATTATCGGCACCGACTGCGAGGCTATTGAAAAGGCGGAAAACCGCGAAGTTTTCGAAAAAATTCTCGAAAGTCTCGGTATTCCTCAGCCTAAGGGCAGGGCGGTTACCAATATTGAGGACGGCATCGCGGCGGCAAAGGAAATCGGTTACCCCGTGCTTGTCCGCCCCAGCTTTGTGCTCGGCGGCAGAGCAATGCAGATTGTCGCAAACGAAGACCAGCTTAAAGGGTATCTGAAAACCGCTGTTGAAATTGACGACGACAAGCCTGTGCTTGTGGACAAATATATTCAGGGCAAAGAGGTTGAAATTGACGCAATCTGCGACGGCACCGATATATTTGTACCGGGTATTATGGAGCTTGTTGAGCGCACGGGTATTCACAGCGGCGACTCCATAAGCGTTTATCCTGCTTTCAGCATTTCGGATAAGGTTAAAGGCACAATATTGGGGTATGCCAAAAAACTCGGGTTAGGTATTGGAATAAAAGGACTTTACAATATCCAGTTTATAGTTGATAAAGACGAAAATGTATATATAATAGAAGTAAACCCCCGCTCCTCAAGAACTGTACCTTTCCTTTCAAAAGCGACAGGATACAGCCTTGCTGATATAGCGACTGAGGTTATACTCGGAAAAAGCCTTAAGGAGCAGGGCATTTTTGAAATGTACCCAGAAGAGAAAAAGCGCTGGTATGTAAAGGTGCCCGTATTCTCCTTCAATAAAATAAGAGGACTTGACGCCTACCTTTCACCCGAAATGAAATCGACGGGAGAAGCAATCGGTTATGATGACAAACTAAACCGTGCTTTATACAAGGCGCTTCAGGCATCGGGTATGCGTTTACTTAACTACGGAACAGTATTTGCAACAATAGCCGATAAGGATAAGGAAGAATCACTCGAGCTTATCAGAAGATTTTATAACCTCGGTTTCAGCATTGTTGCAACCGAAGGGACTGCCAGATTTTTAAAAGAAAACGGTATCCGCACTCATGTCCTCAAAAAAATCAGCGACGGAAGCGACGAAATACCCGAGGCTATCCGTCAGGGGCATATTGCATATATCATAAACACGCGCGATATGGATTCATCCGGTCATCTAAGCGACGGATTTAGAATAAGGAGCCTTGCGATTGAAAACAACGCAACACTCTTCACTTCGCTTGACACAGTCAGAGTTCTGCTTGATGTTATCGAAGAAATTACTCTTACAATTTCAACTATTGACTCATAAAAATGACAAAGGCTATAATTTCTTTGTCGTAAGGTGGTAAAGAATGAAACAATGTTTTTTTGAAATAACAGGAAATGAAAAACTGACAGACAGCATTTATAAAATGACGCTGTCGGGAGACGTTTCCGACATAACTGCCCCCGGCCAGTTTGTAAATTTAAAGCTGGACGGACTATACCTCAGGCGCCCCATTTCCGTCTGCGACTGCGAGAACGGAAAACTCACGCTGATTTATAAAGCAATCGGCAAAGGCACCGCTCAAATGGCTCATATGAAAGAGGGCAAGCTTGACGTTTTAACAGGACTTGGCAACGGATATGACACCTCAAAATCGGGTGATGAGCCGCTGTTAATCGGCGGTGGGGTCGGAGTCCCCCCTCTTTATATGCTTGCAAAAAAGCTTATTTCAGAGGGTAAAAGGGTAACGGTTATATTAGGCTTTAACAGCGCAGACGAAATTTTCTTCGAAGAAGATTTCAAAGCTCTCGGCGCAGAGGTTTTTGTCACAACCGTTGACGGATCAAAGGGCAAAAAAGGATTTGTAACCGACGCAATGGGGGGTCTGTCATACTCGTATGTTTTCACCTGCGGCCCCGAGCCAATGCTCAAAGCGGTATTTTCTGCATCAAAAACAAGCGGCCAGTTCAGCTTTGAGGAGCGGATGGGATGCGGATTCGGTGCGTGTATGGGCTGTTCTTGTAAAACAATAACGGGCTACAAAAGAATCTGCAAGGAAGGGCCCGTACTATTAAAGGAGGAGATAATGTGGTAAACACTAAAGTAACCCTTTGCGGAACAGAGCTTGACAACCCTGTAATTCCCGCAAGCGGAACTTTCGGTTTCGGATATGAATTTGCGGAGCTTTACGATATAAATATTCTCGGCACATTTTCCTTTAAAGGTACAACAAAAGAGCCGAGGTTTGGCAACCCCACTCCTCGAATTGCTGAGTGTACTGCCGGTATGATAAATGCGGTGGGTCTGCAAAATCCGGGTGTGGAAAAGGTTATTTCCGAGGAACTGCCCAAGCTTAAAAAATGCTTTAATAAAAAGGTTATGGCAAATGTCAGCGGTTTTTCGGTTGAGGAATATGCCTATACCTGCGAAAAGCTTGATAGGTGCGACCATGTGGGCTGGCTTGAGGTGAACATAAGCTGCCCGAACGTTCACGGCGGCGGAATGAGTTTCGGGACAAGTCCCGAGGCGGCGGCAGACGTTGTAAAAGCAGTTAAAAAGGTGACAACCAAGCCCGTAATAATAAAGCTGTCGCCGAATGTAACCGATATAGTTTCAATCGCCAAAAGCTGTGAGGATGCGGGGGCAGACGGAATTAGCCTTATCAACACTCTGCTTGGAACAAGAATTGACATTAAAACCAGGAAATTTGTAATAGCCAACAAAATGGGCGGATTTTCGGGAGATGCGATTTTCCCGATAGCACTCAGAATGGTGTATCAGGTGGCGTCAGCCGTTAAAATACCCGTGGTCGGAATGGGCGGAGTTTCCTCCGCTGAGGACGTAATCGAAATGATGCTTGCAGGTGCAACCGCCGTTGAGGTGGGAGCGGCAAACCTTGTAAATCCGTATGCTTGCAGAGATATTATTGCCGACCTTCCGAAAGTAATGGAAAAATATAAAATTGACAGTTTAGCTGACATAATTGGAGGAGTTTTATAATGGGTAAGGACGTAATAATTGCTTGCGATTTTGCAAGCGCCGAAAAAACCTTTGAGTTTCTGGACAAATTTACGGGCAGAAAACCATTCACAAAAATCGGTATGGAGCTTTTTTACGCCGAAGGTCCGCAGATTGTAAAAGAAATTAAAAAACGCGGGCACAAAATTTTTCTTGACTTAAAGCTTCACGATATTCCGAACACAGTTAAAAAAGCTATGTCTGTTTTATCGGGGCTTGATGTTGACCTATGCAATCTCCACGCATCGGGAACTGTCCCGATGATGAAATCGGCAATAGAAGGGCTTACCCGCGAGGATGGAACTCGTCCCCTGCTCATTGCGGTAACCCAGCTTACCTCCACCGACCAAAAGACAATGGAGGAGGATTTGCTTATAAAAGAAGATATCGCAGATGTTGTAATCCACTATGCGAAAAATGCCAAAAAAGCGGGGCTCGACGGTGTGGTTTGCTCACCTCTTGAGGCGGGAAAGGTACACGAAGTCGTAGGAAAAGATTTTCT
>JBAYOS010000033.1:0-11874 GCA_041678125.1 Monoglobales bacterium | reverse complement strand
TACATCCTTGCCTTCCTTTTTAAGAGCGGGAATCTGTTTTGAAACCTCGTTTTGTTTAGCCTTAAGCTGCTCAGTTTCATAAACAAACTCGCGGCGCTTTTTGTCAAGCTCTAATATTTTATCAATATCGCCGATTGCCTCTCCCCTGTTTTCCATTATTTTTTTAATATCTTCAGCTTCTGTTCTGAGCTTTTTAATGTCTATCATGATATACTCTCCCTTTTATATGTTATGTCAACCTCTTTTTAGTTTGTTGACAATTCGCTCAAGACTTTCCTTGTCATAAAATTCTATTTCTATCTTGCCCTTCTTTTTTCCTTTTATTATTTTGACCTTTGTGCCGAGTGCACCTTCTAAAAGCTTTTCAATATCGTCTTTTACAACACTTATTGAATCAGCAATCTTCGGAAGTCTGTCAGGCTTTTTAAGCAAGTTTACATAACTTTCCAACTGTCGTACGGACATATCTTTTTCAATCACCATATATGCCGTTTTTTCCTGCAAATCCTTATCCTCAATGGCAAGCAGTGTTCTTGCGTGTCCCGATGATATTTCAAGCTGTTCAACCAGTTTTTTTACAGGCTCGGATAGATTTAAAAGTCTTAAAGTATTGGTAATTGCAGACCTGCTTTTACCGACAGACCGACTAATTTCCTCCTGTGTCATACCGAATTCAACCGCAAGTCTTTCATAACCAGTCGCTTCTTCAATAGGGTTTAAATCCTCTCTTTGAAGGTTTTCGATAAGCGAAAGCTCGGCAACTGCTTTATCGTCAAAATCATAAACGACTGCGGAAATCTCTTTAAGTCCTGCCATTTTTGAAGCTCGCCAGCGACGTTCGCCGGCTATAATTGTATAAAATCCGTTTTCATTTTTCTTAACAGCTATAGGCTGCAAAAGTCCGTGCTCCATTATTGAATTTGCCAAAGCTTCAAGCTTCTCAGGGTCAAATGATTTTCTCGGCTGGTTGGGATTTGGCTCAACCTGCGATATTTTCAGTGTTTTTACAGGCTTTGAGCCTTCTTCTTCATCCTTTTTCAGTATTATATCGGCTTCAGGAATAAGCGCAGAAATGCCTTTCCCTAAACCTCCCGTCTTTTTTGCCACATTTTCACCTTCTTTTATTCATTTAATTGTAAAAATTCATCCGCAAGCAGCTGATAGCTTTCAGCTCCTTTTGATGTCGGATCATACACATTTATAGGTTGTCCGTAGCTTGGTGCTTCACCTAAACGAATATTTCTCGGGATAAGAGAGGAATAAACCTTGCCCGGGAAATGGTTTTTTACCTCCTCAACAACCTGAATACCGAGGTTTGTCCTGGAATTAAGCATTGTTAAAAGAATTCCCTCAATCTCTATATCAGGATTAAGCGCTTTTTTTATTCTATTTATGTTACCCATCAAAAGTCCAAGACCTTCAAGAGCATAATACTCGCACTGGATAGGTATAAGAACGCTGTCGGTAGCAGTCAAACAATTTAGTGTTACAAGCCCAAGAGAAGGGGGACAGTCAATAAAAACAAAATCAAAGTCGTTTTTTACTGTCTTTATAGCATCTTTCAGCTTAAATTCTCTGTTTTCCATTGAAACAAGCTCAATTTCTGCTCCTGCAAGTTCTTCACAGGAGTTTACAATGAATAAATTTTCAAATTCTGTTGCCTTAACCGCGTCTCTCATAGGATAATCCTCAATCAAAACGCTGTAAATGCTATTTTCAGCTGTTTTTTCCACACCAAGACCGCTTGTAGCGTTTGCCTGAGGGTCAACATCAACAAGAAGCACCTTTTTCCCACGCTCTGCAAGTATCGCGGCAAGGTTAATTGCAGTTGTGGTTTTGCCGACTCCACCCTTTTGATTTGCTATCGCAATTATTTTACTCATATTTTTCTCCTAAAAGATAGGGGGAGAACCCCACTTTTTCTTTAGATATATTATATCACCATTTTCTCAACAATTCAAGTCTTTTGCCGCATTTAGTTAATAATGTTTCACGTGAAACGCAATAATAAACAAAAGATGGAATGTTTCACGTGAAACATTCCATCTAAGCAGATACAATTTAAAATTATTCTGTCTTTTCCGTTTTTTCGGCAGCCTCCGGATTTTCTTCCGTCATCAGGGCTTCATCTTCTGTTTCTTCTTCCTCTTCTTTATCAACAACTGCGATTGATGCAACCTTGGTGTCATCAGTAACTTTAATAAGTGTAACGCCTTGCGATACTCTTCCGCAACATCTTATTTCATTAGCTGATATTCTGATTACTATGCCGCCCGTTGTTATAAGAATCAGATCTTCTTGTCCGTCAACCATTTTAATGCCGACAATCTTTCCGGTCTTTTCAGTAATTGCATAGTTTTTAACTCCCATGCCGCCTCTTGCCTGGACTTTATATTCTTCTGTCGGCGTACATTTACCGAACCCGTTTTCGCTGACCGTTAAAATCATCTTGCCTTCTTCTGCAATTTCCATACCGACAATAAAGTCATTATTTTTCAGCCTCATTGCGCGAACACCGCGGGCATCTCTGCCTACAGTTCTCACGTCGGATTCATTAAATTTTATTGCCATACCAAGATGGGTTGCAAGAACAATATTATCATTTCCGCTGGTCATTTTTACGCCAATTAGTTCGTCATTTTCATCAAGCTTAATTGCAATAAGTCCGCCTTTGATTCTGCTGTTATACCGCACTAATTCAGTCTTTTTTATAACTCCGAACTTGGTTAACATAATTAAATATTTGTCTTCCTCAAACTCTCTGACGGGAATCATAGCCGTTATCTTTTCACCCTCGTCCAGCTGAAGCAGATTAACAAGAGCCATACCTTTTGAGGTTCTGTTTGTTTCGGGAACTCTGTACGCCTTAATCTTAAACATTCTGCCCTTGTTACTGAAGAACATAATAAAATCGTGTGATGAGCAGGGGAGAATGGTGTCGGCAACATCTTCCTCGCGGGCTTTAAGTCCCGTAATGCCTCTGCCGCCCCTGTGCTGAAGTTTATAGGTGTCAACCGTCTGACGTTTGATATAACCGAATTTCGTAAGTGTCAAAATATTTTCTTCAATCGGAATTAAATCCTCATCCTCAATATCGTCGATAGCCGGCTCAATCGTGGTAAGTCTGCCGTCGCCGTACTTATCGCGGATGTCAAGAAGCTCAAGTTTGATTTTCTCCATGAGTCTGCCCCTGTCTGAGAGCAAAAGGTTATATTCCTTGATTTTTTCCGCAAGATTTGCATATTCCTCGTCAATTTTTTCTCCATTTAATCTCTGGAGTTGTCCAAGCTTCATCTCAAGAACGTTTTGCGCCTGAATTGCGGAAAAACCGAATCTTTCCATTAACTGCTCTTTCGCGTCGTCGTATGCATTTCTGATAACCGCAATTACCTCGTCAATATTGGTGAGAGCAAGTTTCAGACCTTCAAGAATGTGCATTCTTGCTTCTGCTTTTTCAAGGTCGAAATTTATTCTGCGAGTAACAATTTCCTCCTGGAAGCTAATAAACCTTGCAATAATCTCTTTAAGGCCCAGAGTTTTGGGTTTTCCGTCGCAAATCGCGAGCATATTTATGGAAAAGCTGTCCTGAAGTCTTGTATATTTATATAGTTGGTTTAACACAACCTGCGGATTTGCATCTCTTTTAAGGAAAATTTCAAGCCTAATTCCAACTCGGTCGGACGAATGGTCATCAATATCCGAAAGGCCTTCAATTTTCTTTTCTTTAACAAGCTCGGCTATCGATTCAACCAACATCTTTTTATTAACCTGATAGGGGAGCTCTGTAACAATAATTGAAGAAGATCCGTCTTTTCTCTCTTCAATTTCCGCCTTTGCGCGAATAATTACCTTGCCGCGACCCGTCTGATATGCACTTCTTATACCGCTTATACCCATAATAGACGCTTTTGTCGGGAAGTCGGGCCCTTTGATGTATTCCATCAATTCCTCTACGGTAATATCAGGATTGTCAATCTGAGCAACAACGCCGTCTAAAACCTCCTCAAGATTGTGGGGAGGAATATTTGTCGCCATACCGACAGCAATACCCGAGCTGCCGTTTATAAGCAGTGTCGGCACTCTTGTCGGAAGAACCACAGGTTCTTTTCGTTTTTCGTCAAAGTTAGGTACAAAATCTACCGTATTTTTGTCAATATTTTCCAGCAGCGCGTTTGCAAGCTTGCTCATTCTCGCCTCGGTATAACGGTAAGCAGCCGGGGGATCCCCGTCCACAGAACCGAAGTTACCGTGCCCGTCAATAAGCGGATAGCGCATTGAGAACTCCTGCGCAAGCCTAACCATCGCATCGTAGACGGAGGCGTCGCCGTGGGGATGGTATCTGCCGATAACATTACCAACGGTTGTAGCTGATTTAAAGAAGGGTTTGTCCACCGTCAGATGTTCTTCATACATTGAATATAAAATTCTTCTGTGAACGGGCTTTAAACCGTCACGAACATCGGGCAACGCACGCGATACTATAACGCTCATTGCATAGTCAATGAACGCTTCCTTCATTCTTTTCTCTATATCTACATTGACAATGGTTTGCGTATCAAAATACTCTTCAAAATGAGTATCCTCGTATTTTTTATTTTTAGCCATTTTAATCCTCCACCTCCTTATACGTCAAGATTGGTTACATACTGCGCATTTTCTTCAATGAAGATTCGTCTGGGTTCAACCTCGTCACCCATCAGTATGCTGAAAATTTCATCGGCTCTTTCAGCGTCCTCCAAAGTAACCTTAAGCAGAATTCGATTTTTCGGGTCCATAGTGGTTTCCCAAAGCTCTTCGGGGTTCATTTCACCAAGACCTTTGTATCGGCTGATTTCAACCTTTGCGTTTTCATCACCGTCTTTGAATTCAAGGCTTATCCGGTCCCTTTCCTCGTCACTGAATGCAACCCTTGTTTTTTTGCCTCTTGTAATCTTATAAAGAGGAGGTTTTGCAAGATAAATATGTCCCGACTCAACCACTTCCCTCATAAATCTAAAGAAGAAGGTGAGAAGCAAAGTCTGAATATGTGCACCGTCAACGTCCGCATCGGCCATAATAATTATCTTATCATATCTCAATTTTTCAAGATTAAATTCATCACCGATACCCGTGCCCAGCGCCTGAATAACAGGCGTGAGCTTTTCGTTACCGTAAACCTTGTCCGCTCTTGCTTTCTCAACGTTGAGCATCTTACCCCAAAGAGGCAGAATTGCCTGATATTTACTGTCACGACCGTTTTTCGCAGACCCCCCCGCAGAATCACCCTCAACAATATAAAGCTCGGTCATTGTAGGGTCCTTAATTATACAGTCGGTAAGCTTACCAGGAAGTGCGCTTGAGCCAAGCGGAGTTTTCCTTGTAGCTTCTCTTGCCTTTCTTGCGGCAAGTCTTGCTCTTGAAGCAAGAAGCGCTTTTTCAATAATAGCTCTGCCGACCTGCGGGTTTTCCTCAAGGAAATCGGCAAGCTTTTCTTTAACCATATTTTCAACCATTCCGCGCATTTCCGAGTTGCCCAGCTTGGTTTTTGTCTGCCCCTCAAACTGCGGCTCGGTAAGTTTTACGGAAATAACAGCAATAATACCCTCACGGGCATCGTCGCCCGTAAGTTCCTCGTTATCTTTTATAAGCTTATATTTCTTGCCGTAATCAACAAGCACCTTTGTAAGCGCTGATTTAAACCCTGTTTCGTGAGTTCCTCCCTCTGTGGTGGAAATGTTGTTTGCAAAGGATTCGATTATTTCGTCATAACCGTTATTCCACTGGATTGCAACCTCTGCCATGCTTCCGTTTTTCTCACCGCAGACATAGATTACATTTTCATGAACCACTGTAAGGGATTCTTTTCTGCTGTGCTTTTCTTCAAAAAGGTAGGATACAAAGTTTTTTATTCCGCCCTCATACTGAAGCACCTCTTCAACCTTTTCCTTCTCACGAAGGTCGGTAAACACAATTTTAATTCCCGCGTTCAAAAAAGCCTGTTCTCTAAGCCTTTTTAAAAGTACATCATAATCATAAACAGTGGTTTCAAAAATTTCATCGTCTGCCCAGAAGGTAATTTCGGTACCTGTTTTGTCAGTTGTACCGATTTCTTCAACCTGACCGTTGGGAATACCCCTTTTATAGCTTTGCGACCAGATTTTTTCACCGTCAAAAACCTTAACCTCAAGCCTTTTTGACAGCGCATTAACAACAGATGCACCAACGCCGTGAAGTCCGCCCGACACCTTATATCCGCCGCCACCGAACTTACCGCCGGCATGCAGCACGGTAAATACTACGTCAATGGTGGAAATTCCCAGTTTGGGGTGGATTCCGTGGGGGATACCACGGCCGTTATCTTTAATTGTAACTGAATTGTCCTTGTTCAAAATAATGTCAATCTGGGAACAATATCCGGCGAGCGCCTCGTCAATCGAGTTGTCGACAATTTCATAAACAAGGTGATGAAGCCCGCGTTCTGAGGTGCTTCCGATATACATACCGGGTCTTTTTCTTACAGCTTCAAGACCCTCCAGCACCTGAATTTGGTTTTCGTCATAAATATTGTTCAATATGTTTTCGGTTTCCATTTATTTTCCTCCATACCTTAAGTCTTTATAGGCCTATGGCATTTTCTTTTATTCTTTTAAGCAGAGTTGCGGACGAAATAGGGGAGATGTAAACGGTTGTTTTTCCGTCTCTTTCCGTCACAATAAAGGATTTAGGCAAATCCTCCTCCGAAACGTTTACTATAAAATCCTCTTCCTGAGAAACTGCTAAAAATTCCCGCGTAATCTTTGATGTGGTGGTGTTTTCAAAGTCCAATATTGAAACAATATCGTCCGAATGCACCATCAAATCGCTTCCGATGTGCAAATACATTTTTTTCACCTAAATTTCTTTAACAATTCCTTTTTCAACTCTGAATAGCCTGGGACAAAGCTCGGGCGGAATAATTGATTTTTCCGTTCCCGTAATTATTACCTGCTTATTTTCAAGCTGTTTCATTAAATATTTTCTTCTTTTTAAGTCAAATTCACTTGTTATATCATCTAAAAGCAAGATCGGTTATTCTCCCGTCTGCTGGTAAAAAAGTTCCGATTGTACTATTTTAAGCGCTAAAACAATACTTTTTTGCTGTCCCTGCGACCCGTAAATTTTTGCGTTTTTCCCGTTTATATAAAATATCAAGTCATCCCTGTGAGGCCCCAAAAGACAAATCTTTTCATCTATTTCCTTGTTTTTATGGACATATAACGCCTTTAAAAATTCCTCTTTTATATAACAAACATCTCCCGATTCGTCAAACGGAACTGTTTTTAAGTATTTTATCTTAATTTCTTCCTTGCCCTCGCTGATTTCGTCAAAAACCGGCTTTATAATCTCTTTTATTTTATTTACAAGCGAAATCCTGAACCACATAATTATGCTGCCGTATTCCGCAAGCTTTTCGTTCCATATATCTATGGTATTCTCTGCGCCCTCTTCTTTTAAAAGCTTGTTTTTCTGTTGCAGAGTTCTGTTATAATCTGTCAGGGCTGAAAGATATTTCCTTCTCAGCTGCCCGGCACACAAATCCATATATTTCCTCCGGAAATTAGGACTGTCCTTAATGGTATCCATATCCTGCGGGGAAAACAGGACCACATTTAAGTTGCCGATAAAATCAATTCGCTTTTTAATCGGTACGCCGTTAATTTCTATATTTTTTCCTTTATTTCTGTAAAACTGAAGTTTGTTATTTTTAATCCTCCCGCCTGAATTATAGGTTACGGAAATTTCCGCATTATTCCTGCCGAAATTCACATACCCCATGTCGGGCGAAAATTTAAAGCTTTTTGCCATTGAGGCAAAATATATACCCTCAATTAAGTTAGTTTTTCCCTGCGCATTATCGCCGAAAATTAAATTTATGTTTGGGGACGGGTTAATTTTTAAGGTCTCATAATTCCTGAAATTTTTAAACTCAATTTCGGTTATATACATAATCAGATTACCTTACAAACTTCATTATCAAAGGAAACTTCAAATCCGGGATAAATTTTCTTGCCTCTTTGAAATTCCACTTCGCCGTTTACCGATACAAGCCCCTGCGCAATTACCTCTTTTGCTTCTCCGCCGGTTGAAACCATTCCGGAGAATTTTAACAGCTGGTCAAGCTTGATAAATGGCGTTGTTATTTTAATTTCCATAATTCTCTACCTTATTCTTACGGGCAATACGATATAAAGGAACTCATCACCCTCAACAGGTCTTAAAACCGTTGGGGTTATATTGCCGTTAAGCTCAATAATTACATATTCATCATCAATGGCTCTGAGCGCATCCAGCATAAATTTGCAGTTGTAACCCACCTCAAAGGTTTCCTTTCCTTCACCGATAACAGAAATTTTTTCTTTAAGGTGGCCTTTTGAAGTGTCACAGGTTATAGTAATACTGTTTAAATCATAAACAATTTTAACGGGGTTTATAATTCCACCCGTTTCCGCAAGAAGTGACGCTCTGTCTATACTTTTAACAAGCTCTTTTACTTCAACTCTTGCGCTGTAAAGCTTTTCCTTCGGAATTACATTGTTATAGTTTATAAATTCTCCCTCAAGAAGTCTTGAGAAAAATCGGCAGCTGCCGAAGGATATTAAAACATTTTTTTCCGCAAGGCTTATCGAAACCTTATCATCACCCGGCATAATTATTTTCGACAGCTCATTTAAAGCTCTTCCCTGAATAATAAAGCTCAGGTCATGATAAACGTCAATAGGAGTATTTTTTATTGCAAGACGGTACCCGTCAACAGCAATACCCCTCATATTATTTGAAGAAATTTCCAATTTAATTCCCGTCAGGATAGGATTTATGTCAGTTGCCGCAACCGCAAAGGAGGTTTTCTTTATAACAGACATCAGACTGTCCGCAGTTGTGATAATTTCCTTGTCATACTGCACCTCAGGAATTTTCGGAAACTCCTCACCGCCTATTCCCATAATATTAAAATCAAGTTCGCCGCATTTAATGTTAACGTTAAAATCCTTTTTAACCTCAAAGTCTATCAGCCCTTCGGGCATACGGCGGATAATTTCCGAAAGCATGCGTGCATCTATCGCAATGGTGCCTTCAACAAAAACATTGGCGTTAAAAACATATTCGATAGTAATTTCATTATTGCTGCCCGTAATTTTTATTGTACTGCCGCTTGCTTCAATCAAAAGAGTTTCTAATATCGGGAAGGATGAATTTGTAGATGCAGCTTTGCCTGCAGCATTGACAGCTGTCATCATATCATAATTAGAACAGGAAAATTTCATTGGAGTTCCTCCTTAATTATCTTTAATAAATAGTATTAGTAGTAGGGGGTGTTCGTTTTGCTTAAAAGTGTTATTTTCTGAATAAACTCGGGGGTTTTTTGTAAACATTACCCGTTGACAGTTTTGTATAAAATGTTTACAACTTTAAAAATTTTATTTTTTATTAAACAGGGTTTTAATAAAACTATCAACATATCAACAGGAAAATTGTGGATAATGTGGAAAACTCAGCTGTTTTTTATGTTAGAAACTATATCGCTGTAGTCGTTTTCGACATTTTTATTTATTTTTATTGATTTTTCGATTTTATTTATAGCGTGAAGAGCGGTTGAATGGTCTCTGTCAAAGGATTTACCAACCTTCGGTAAAGACAGGTCCAAAAGAGTTCTGCAAATATACATTGCAAGCTGACGGGCATAGGAAATTTCCTTTGTTCGCTTCTGGGACATCAAATCTTCAACCGTAATCCCGAAAAAGTCGCTTACATAGCTTTTTATTTCATCAACCGTGTATATTTTATTTTCCCCTGATTTATATTCACCCAGAATGTTTTTTGCAGTGTCAAGGCTTATGGAGGTCTTGCTTAGTGTTGAAAGCGCCGAAACCTTATTTAAAGCCCCTTCAAGCTCACGAATGTTGGTATCAACATTACTTGCTATGTAATCAAGCACATCTGTCGGAATTTCAGCATGAGTTCCAAGCAGCTTTTGCTGCAGAATTGCAAATCGCGTTTCATAATCGGGCGATTGAATATCGCAAACAATGCCCCACTCAAATCTTGTAATAAGTCTGTCTTCTATATTGTTCAGCTTTTTAGGAGGCTGGTCGCTTGAAATAATAATCTGCTTGTCCGATTGATGTAAATAGTTAAAAGTATGGAAAAACTCTTCCTGAGTAGAGTTTTTCCCTGCAATAAACTGGATATCGTCAATCAAAAGAACGTCAATCTGGCGATATTTATTTCTAAAACTTTCGTTTGTACCCTTCTGAATAGAATTTATAAGCTCATTTGTAAAATCCACAGAAGGAATATACATAACTTTTGTCGTAGGATTAAGAACAGAAATATAATTCCCTATGGCGTGCAGAAGATGGGTTTTCCCAAGACCTGACGAGCCATAGAGGAATAGGGGATTATACGCCTTTGCAGGTGTTTCCGCAACTGCAACAGAGGCTGCGTGCGCAAATTTGTTGGATGAGCCAACAATAAAGTTGTCAAAAGTATATTTCGGGTTAAGACCAACAGCATTTTTATTAAATCCTGCAATCTTAATTTCCGGTTCGTTTCCTTTTTCCGATGATAAAATAACATTAACGCTGACCGTCTGTTCCATAACGGTTGAAAGGCAAGCGGAAATAATTGAGGAGTAACGAGAAAAAATCATGTTCCTGAGAAATTCCGTTTCGGTCGCAAGAGTAAAGACCCCGGCACTGTAAGAAACGGGTTCTAATGGTTTTATCCAGGTGTCAAAGGAAACTCCTGTTAAATTTTCTTTTAAAAGTTCACGAGCTCTTTCCCAATAAAAATTAATTTTTTCCATCTTTTATCTCCGTCTTTACAAGAAAAATTTTTATAAATCATACTAAAAACAAGCATAAAAATTTATTAATTTACACATATTCAATTATATCACAATAATAAAAAAATTTCAAGTCATTTAAGGGGTAAAACATAAAAAAATTTCTCCTGAAAATTAGGAGAAATTTTATATTGTTTATCTGTCTTCCATGGGGATATATTCTTTTCTTTCGCAAACGCTTTTATAAGCGGGACGAATGATTTTTCCGCTAGTCAAAACCTCTTCAATCCGGTGAGCGCACCAGCCGACAATTCGAGCAACAGCGAAAAGAGGAGTGTAAAGCTCGGACGGAATACCAAGCATCTGATAAACAAATCCCGAATAGAGGTCAACGTTTGCACAAATTGCTTTTTTCACACCCATTCTTTCACACAAAATCTCAGGTGAAAGCTCTTCAATAAGCGTGTATAATTTATATTCGTCAAGGAATCCCTTTTTCTCTGCCATTTCCTGAGCTTTTTCTTTTAAAAGAATTGCTCTCGGGTCGGAAATGGTGTAAACGGCGTGTCCCATACCATATATCAGGCCGGATTTATTTCCTGCCTGTTTATTTACTATTTTACGCAAATAATCAGCAAGCTCGCCCTCGTTTGACCAATCCTTGACATTCGCCTTAATATCGTCCATCATATCAAGCACAGCCTTGTTTGCACCGCCGTGGCGAGGCCCTTTTAATGAGCAAATTGCCGCACCTATCGCAGAATATGTATCTGTTCCTGTAGAGGAAATTACGCGGCAGGAAAAGGCCGAGTTGTTACCGCCGCCATGCTCTGCGTGAAGTGTCAGAATAATATCTAAAAGTTCCGCCTCTTCCGGGGTAAAATCGTCGTTCGGATTTATAAGGTGCAGGAAGTTCTGAGCAGTTGAATCTTCAGGCTTGGGCGGGTGAATATAAAGACTCTGATTATCAAAATAATGGCGTCTTGCATGATAGGAATATGCCACAATAGTACCCATTCTGGATATCAGCTCAATGGATTGGCGAAGAAGATTTTCAATACTGGAGTCTTCGG
>JBAYOS010000032.1:0-11916 GCA_041678125.1 Monoglobales bacterium | reverse complement strand
GCTCGCTGAGCTTGTTAAAATTGACCCCAAATCAATCGGCGTGGGTCAATATCAGCATGATATGAACCAGAAAAGGCTGGGCGAGGCGCTGGGAGGAGTGGTTGAGGATTGCGTTAACTCTGTCGGAGTTGATGCAAATACCGCGTCGGCAAGACTTCTGTCCTTTGTGTCGGGCATAAATAAAACAGTTGCTGAAAATATTGTGAAATACCGTGAGGAAAATGGTGCATTTAAAAACAGAAACCAGCTGAAAAAAGTTGCTAAACTGGGCGCAAAGGCATTCGAACAGTGCGCAGGATTTATGAGAATTACAGACGGTGAAAATGTGCTTGACAATACGGCTGTTCACCCCGAATCATATAAGCTTGCCGAAAAAATTCTAAAGCTTTGCGGCTACACGCTTGACGATGTAAAGGAAAACAAACTGACCGAGCTCAAAAAGCGCAGCAGCGAGGTTGACATTTCGGGAGCGGCAGCGGAGTTCGACGTCGGTATGGAAACGGCAAATGACATAATTTCCGAGCTTTTAAAACCGGGCCGTGACCCCAGAGAAGAGCTTGACGCACCTGTGCTTCGAAGCGACATAATGAGTATGGAAAATCTAAAGCCCGGGATGGTATTGACAGGTACTGTCCGCAACATTACGGACTTTGGTGCCTTTGTTGACATAGGTGTACACCAAGACGGTCTTGTGCATATATCACAAATTTGTGACAAATTTATTAAACATCCTATTGATTTTTTATCTGTGGGCGATGTTCGCAAGGTAAAAATTGTGGATATTGACATAAAACGAGGTCGAATTTCGCTCACAATGAGGAATATTGACGAGTGATTATGCAATCTTAACAATTAAAGACGACTGTTTTCGAACATTTTTACTATTGAAAAAAATCAATTTAATGGTACAATATATAGTATGATGATTTGTATAGTCATGCTATAAGGAGGAATTTTTAAAATGGCAAGTTTACAACTTAAGGGTATACACAAGGTATATCCCGGCGGTGTTGAAGCCGTAAAAGATTTTAACATGGAAATAGCCGATAAAGATTTTATTATACTTCTCGGACCTTCCGGATGTGGTAAAACAACAACACTTCGTATGATAGCGGGTCTTGAAGAAATATCTTCCGGCGAACTGTTCATCGGAGATAAACTGGTTAATGACGTAACCGCTAAGGACAGAGATATAGCGATGGTTTTCCAGAACTACGCACTTTATCCTCATATGACAGTTTATGATAATATGGCTTTTGGCCTTAAACTCAGAAAAATTCCTAAGGATGAGATTGACAGAAGAGTTGCGGAAGCAGCTGAGATTCTTGATATCAAACACCTGCTTGACAGAAAACCGAAAGCTCTTTCGGGCGGCCAGCGTCAGCGTGTTGCTCTCGGTCGTGCTATCGTTCGTGAGCCTCAGGTATTCCTTATGGACGAACCTCTTTCCAACCTGGATGCTAAGCTCAGAGCGCAGATGAGAACAGAGATTAATAAACTTCACAAACGCCTTGATACAACATTTATTTATGTTACTCATGACCAGACGGAAGCAATGACAATGGGTACAAGAATCGTTTGTATGAAAGACGGCGTCGTTCAGCAGATTGCAGCACCCCAGGAGCTTTATGAAAATCCTGTTAATATGTTCGTTGCCGGCTTTATCGGAAGCCCCCAGATGAACTTTGTAAATGCTACTCTTCAGAAAAAGGAAGACGGCTACTATATTTGTTTCGGCAAAGCTCAGATTAAGATTCCCGAAGGAAAATCAAAGATTCTTGAATCCAAAGGCTACGACAATAAAGAGGTTATTTTTGGCATCAGACCTGAAAATGTTCATGATGAACCTGTTTATCTTGAAACATGTAAGGACAGCGTGCTTGATGCAGAAGTTGCAGTTACAGAGGCAATGGGTGCTGAAACCTTCCTTTACCTGAAGATTGAAGGGTTTGAATTCACTGCAAGGGTTAACCCCAGAACAAAAGCTAAACACGGCGATACAATTAAGGTTGCCTTTGAGCTTGAAAGAATGCATATTTTTGATAAAGATACAGAAGTTACAATCATTTAAAATGATATATGAAGCCACTCCGTTCGGAGTGGCTTTTTCTTTTTGCCAATTTATAAAAAAATAGTTGCAAAATCATTTTATATAGGTTATAATATATTATAATATAATAAAATAAATATGTACTCTTTTAACTAAGGAGAAGATAATAGTGTTAAAATATTTTGACTTTTTAAAGAAAATCAACTTTAACTGGATACAGGAGGTAGGTATCGACCTTGGTACATCTTCTGTTCTTGTTTATGTTAAAGGCGAAGGTGTCGTTTTAAGGGAGCCTTCCGTTGTTGCGGTAAACAGACTTACAAAAGAGCCTCTTGCGGTTGGTCTTAAGGCACAGCGTATGCTTGGCAGAACACCCGGCAATATTATCGCTGTAAGACCTCTCAGCGACGGTGTTATATCCGATTATGATTTTACTGCAAAAATGCTCAAGGAATTTCTGAAGGTTGCATGTAAACAGCGTCTTATGGGACCGAAGGTTATAGTTTGTGTGCCGAGCGGCGTAACCGAGGTTGAAAAACGTGCGGTTATAGATGCAACTGTAGCGGCAGGCGCGTCAAAGGTTAAAATAATCGAAGAGCCTATTGCGGCGGCAATTGGTGCAGGAATTGATATTACTCAGCCCTGCGGCAATATGGTTGTCGATATAGGCGGCGGTACGACTGATATAGCGGTTATTTCACTTGACGGTATTGTTGAGCAGGACTCAATCAAGGTTGCAGGCGACAAGTTTGATGAAGCCATTATGAAATATATCAGAAAGAAGCATAATATGCTTATCGGCGAAAGAATGGCGGAGGAGCTTAAAATCCATATTGGCTGCGTTGTTCCCCGTGAAGAAGAGCTTAATTGGGAAATCAGGGGCAGATGCCTTATTACAGGACTGCCCAAAACCATTATAATTAACTCTACCGAGGTTGCCGAAGCGCTTGTTGAAACAGCCATACTTATTGCGGACGCAGTTCACGGCGTTCTTGAAAGAACTCCTCCTGAGCTTGTTGGCGACATCAGCCAGAACGGCATTGTATTAACAGGCGGAGGCGGACTTATGTGGGGTCTTGACCTGCTTCTTGAAAAGCGTACGGGAATTTCCGTAAGAGTTGCCGACGATGCGATTTCCTGCGTTGCGGTGGGAACAGGCAGGGCACTTGAATATATCAACAAGATACAGGATGAAACCGTAAAGAAAAAATTGATTTACTAATTTTTATGGTGGTTGGTTTCAACCGCCTTTTTTGTGGAGGATACAGCCTATGGCATATAACCAGGAAAAAATAAGAAATTTTTGCATTATTGCACATATTGACCATGGTAAATCCACTCTTGCCGACCGGCTTTTAGAGCAGACGGGAGCGGTCGAGCAGCGGGAGATGGAGGAACAGCTTTTAGATAACATGGACCTTGAGAGAGAACGCGGTATCACAATCAAGGCACGTGCAGTAAGAATGACCTACAAAGCAAATGACGGGGAGGAGTATGTTCTCAACCTGATAGACACCCCGGGACACGTGGACTTTAACTATGAGGTATCGAGGAGTCTTGCGGCCTGCGAGGGTGCTCTGCTTGTGGTTGACGCGGCTCAGGGAATTGAAGCTCAAACGCTTGCAAATACCTATCTTGCAGTTGAGCATGACCTTGAAATTCTGCCTGTAATAAACAAGATTGACCTGCCGTCGGCAAGACCTGATTATGTAATAAGTCAGATTGAGGACGAAATCGGTATTCCTGCTGAGGATACGCCTCAGATTTCGGCTAAAAACGGAATAAATATTCCCGATGTTTTAGAGCAGGTTGTTGCTAAAATCCCTGCGCCGAATGGTGATGTGACAAAGCCTCTGAAGGCTCTCATTTTTGACTCATATTATGACAGCTATAAAGGCGTTATAGTTTATATCAGGGTATTCGAAGGAAAAGTAACTCCCGGAATGAAAATAAAAATGATGGCTAACGGAAAAACCTTTGAGGTTGTTGAAACAGGCGTAATGTCGCCCTTTGGACATAAGACAAATGACGGACTTTCGGCAGGTGAGGTTGGCTATATTGCGGCAAGCATTAAAAACGTTAAGGACACGGCAGTCGGAGATACTGTTACCGAGGCGGCGAGACCTACTGAAAAACCGCTTGCGGGCTACAGAAAAGCCGTGCCCATGGTATTCTGCGGTATTTACCCCGTTGACGGCTCAAAATACCCTGACCTCCGTGACGCACTTGAAAAGTTGCAGCTTAACGATGTGTCGATCACATTTGACGCGGAAACGTCAAACGCACTGGGATTTGGTTTCAGGTGCGGATTTCTCGGTCTACTGCACATGGAAATTATCCAGGAACGACTTGAAAGGGAATATAATCTTGACCTTATAACCACCGCCCCCAGCGTAATTTATAAAATAAACCTTACGAACGGGGAAAGCATTTGGCTTGACAATCCTACAAATATGCCCCCTGCCGGGAATATCGAATCCATGGAGGAGCCTTTTGTAAATGCGTCTATAATTACCCCTTCCGAGTTTGTGGGTAACATTATGGAGCTTTGTCAGGACCGTCGCGGAATCTATAAGGATATGAAATATATCGAAGGCGACAGGGCGGTTTTACACTATGAACTGCCGCTGAACGAGATAATTTATGACTTTTTTGACGCACTTAAATCAAGAACAAAGGGCTATGCTTCATTTGATTATGAAATGAAGGATTATGTTAAATCCAAGCTGATAAAGCTTGATATTTTGTTAAACGGTGAGGTCGTTGACGCCCTTTCGTTTATAGTGCATGAGGAAAAATCCTATGCAAGAGGAAGAAGAATTGCCGAAAAGCTCAAGGAAAATATCCCCCGTCAGCTTTTTGAAATACCCATTCAGGCAGCAATCGGGGGTAAGGTAATTGCAAGAGAAACCGTCAAAGCTATGAGAAAAGACGTTCTTGCAAAATGCTATGGCGGTGACATCACCCGAAAGAAAAAGCTGCTTGAAAAGCAGAAAGAGGGCAAAAAGCGTATGCGCCAGGTCGGAACGGTTTCCATTCCGCAGGAGGCGTTTATGTCGGTTTTGAAGCTTGACTGATATGAGAGGGTTATATATTCATATCCCGTTTTGTGCCAAAAAATGCCCATACTGCGACTTTAATTCCTATGTCGGGAAGCTTGATATTGCCGAAAACTATATCAGCAGGCTTTTAAAAGAGGCCAAGGAATTTCAGGGGATAAAAATTGACACCGTTTACATCGGCGGCGGAACTCCGTCGCTTTTGGAAGAGGAGCAAATTTCGAGGCTAACGGGCGGAATTTTTGACTGTTTCGGGATAGAAAAAAATGCTGAAATAACCATTGAAGTAAACCCCGGAACAGTTGATTTTTCAAAGCTGAAAACCTATAGAAAATCAGGGATAACAAGGCTCAGCGTAGGCGTTCAGTCATTTGATGATGATATGCTTAAAATTCTGGGCAGACTGCACAATTCAAAGCAGGCGCAAAATGTAATAAAATCGGGATTTGCCGCAGGATTTGACAACATTTCGGCAGATCTTATGTTTTCCTATAAGGGGCAAACTGAAGAAATCTGGTCAAAAGATCTTGAAAAAATAAAGGAGCTTAAAATTCCCCATGTTTCCTGTTACGGACTTAAGGTTGAAAAGGGTACGCCCTTTGATAAACAGGGAATGCAGAATCTCGACGAGGAAGAGGACAGACGGCTTCAAAAATATACAGTCAAATTCCTTAAAAACTGCGGATTTAATCGGTATGAGATTTCAAATTTTGCAAAGTCCGGCTTTGAAAGCCGGCACAATCTGCACTATTGGCACTGTGACGAATATATCGGACTGGGAACGGGCGCGCACTCATATTTTGAGGGAAAAAGGTATAATAACATACTTTCTCCAGAAAAGTATATAAGCTGTGATAATCCCCGTGAAAATATCACCGAGCTTTCGGATACTGACAAAAAAATTGAGAGGATTATTATGGGTATGCGCCTTAGCGAAGGAGTGGAAGAAACACTTATCCAAAATAAAGATATGCTTGAAAAATATGTCGGTCTGGGGTATATAGTTCGCGAAAAAGGGAGAATATCATTTACAGATGAAGGATTTGACATTTCGAATTATATACTTTCTGACATCATATGATTTATAGAGAAATTTTTTATCGGAGGAAAAAATATGAATAAAATTACGGTGGATGTAAAAAGAGCGGTAGATGCTCAGGAGCTTGAAAAAAGCAGCTATCTTGTGGAGGCGGCTCATAAGGAGCTTACCGGAAGAATCGGTGCGGGAAATGCTTATCTCGGATGGCTTGATTTGCCTGTAAACTATGACAAGGATGAATTTGCACACCTAAAGGTTGCTGCAGATAAAATCCGGGGAAATTCTGAGGTTTTGGTTGTAATCGGAATCGGCGGTTCATATCTTGGAGCAAGAGCCGCAATAGAAGCGCTTGCGGGCAATTTCTATAACCTTAATGCAGGTAAAAAGGGTATGCCCCAGATTATATTTGCGGGCAACTCAATCAGCTCAACTTATCTTGCGGAGCTTATTGAATATTTAAAGGACAAGGACTTTTCTCTCAATGTAATTTCCAAATCGGGAACAACTACCGAGCCGGCGATTGCATTCAGAATTTTAAAAGAGCTTATGGAAGAAAAATATTCTGCAGATGAGGTAAAAAGCAGAATTTTTATTACAACCGACAAGAAAAAAGGCGCACTTAAAGGTATGGCTGATGCAGAGGGTATTGAAACCTTTGTTGTGCCCGACGATATAGGCGGCAGATACAGTTTGCTTACTGCTGTCGGTCTGCTCCCCATTATGACAGCGGGAATTGATGCCGACAGTATGATGAAGGGTGCTCAGGACGCAAGAGAGGCCTTCAAAAAGTCCGGTGCGGATAACGACTGTTATCTTTATGCGGCAGCAAGAAACATTCTTTATTCCAAGGGAAAAACAACGGAAATTATGGTGAACTACGAGCCGAGCCTCCACTATCTCACCGAGTGGTTCAAACAGCTTTTCGGCGAAAGTGAAGGAAAAGACGGCAAAGGCATTTTCCCTGCAGGCGTTGATTTTTCAACCGACCTTCATTCAATGGGACAGTATATTCAGCAGGGCAGAAGAATGCTGTTTGAAACCGTTTTAAATATCGGAAAACCGCAGAAGGATATAGAAATCCGCGAGGCTGAGGGAAATGTTGACGGTCTGAACTTTCTGACAGGGACAACTGTTGATTCCGTTAATAAAAAGGCCTTCCTCGGAACACTTGCGGCTCATACCGACGGCGGTGTGCCCAATATCATTATAAACATCCCCGAAATGAACCCATATTATTTTGGTTATTTGATTTATTTCTTTGAAAAGGCTTGCGGAATCAGCGGATATATGCTCGGAGTAAACCCGTTTGACCAGCCGGGGGTTGAAGATTACAAGAAGAATATGTTTGCGCTTTTGGGCAAACCGGGTGCAGACAGCGAGTATAAGAAATCACTCGAAGAAAAACTTAGTGATTTAATGTAAAAATTCTCTTGCAATTCTTAATTGAATATGATAAAATATAAATAACCAAAAATATAAAGGGGGGCATTTTATATGATTAAGTCTATTGTTGGTAAAAAGGGTACCGGTAAAACGAATAAGCTTATTGCAGAAGTAAATGAAGCCGTAAAAACCGATAAAGGTCATTTGGTATTTATAAATGATACAAGCAGACATATGTTTGATTTGGATTATAAAGTCAGGTTGGTAGATACTCAGGAATATGCAATTAAAAATTACGATGCGCTTTATGGCATGATTTGCGGCATCTTATCTCAGGACTATGATATTTCTTCGATTTTTATAGATAGTGTTACAAAGATTGTAAAAGACGGAGATATTTTTGCAGCCGGAGATATTTTTGAAGACATAGCCGATGTATGTGAAAAACATAATGTTAAATTAACTATTACAGCACGTATTGACACTGCTGAAGTTCCGGAGTATATAAAAAAGTATCTCTGATTTGACTACAGGGGATAACCTGGCAGCAAAACAGTAAAAATCGGGCTGCATCACTACATGTGTTGCAGCCCTCTTTAAATAATGTCTAATAAAACAGGGGTTGAAAAAATGCAGATGAAATACAAAAGCACAAGAGGTAAGGCGAAAGAGGTTTCGGCCGCTCAGGCTATAGTCAAAGGGATTGCCGAGGACGGCGGTCTGTTTGTGCCTGAAAGGATTCCGGCAATATCCGATTCGGAATTTGCCGCTATGATAAATGAAGGTTACAGGAAAAGAGCAGAAAGAATTTTTGCAATATACCTGACTGATTTTACTTCGGAGGAAATAGCAGATTGCGTAAATAAGGCGTACAGCGTCGAAAAATTCGGGTCGGACAATGCAGCGCCCCTTCATAAGCTGTCGGACAGCGAGTACATACTTGAACTGTGGCACGGTCCAACCTGCGCATTTAAGGATATGGCACTTCAGATTTTGCCGCACCTTCTTACAAAATCAATGAAAAAGACAGGCGTTGATAAACAGGTTGTAATTCTTGTCGCAACCTCGGGCGATACAGGCAAGGCGGCGCTTGAGGGTTTCAGCGATGTTGAGGGTACAAAAATTATGGTTTTCTTCCCCAATGATGGTGTAAGCAACATACAAAGACTTCAGATGGTTACGCAAAAAGGTGAAAATGTCAATGTTATGAGTGTTTTCGGGAATTTTGACGATGCTCAAAACGGCGTTAAACAGATTTTCGGCAACGAAGAATTTGCGAAAAAAATCGCTGAAAAGGGTTATCAGCTTTCATCTGCCAACTCAATAAACTGGGGCAGACTTCTTCCGCAGATTGTCTACTATATTTCTGCTTATTGCGACATGGTTAAAATGGGTGAAATAACCTTTGGTGAAAAGGTAAATGTGTGCGTGCCGACAGGTAACTTCGGTAACATCTTAGCCGCTTGGTATGCAAAATCGATGGGACTTCCCATTGCAAAGCTTATCTGTGCTTCAAATGAAAACAATGTCCTGACAGACTTTATAAATACAGGCGTTTATGACAGAAACAGAGGTTTTAAGACCACAATTTCGCCCTCGATGGATATTTTAATTTCCAGCAACCTTGAAAGACTTCTATATAATCTTTCTGATGAAAAAAGTGTTGAAAAGTATATGAATGAGCTTAAGGAAACCGGAAAATATGAGGTTTCTGACAAAATTAAAGAGGAAATTTCAACCCTATTCGAAGCGGGTTATGTTGACGATGCGGGCACAAAGGCAGAAATTAAAAGGGTTTGGGAGAAATACTGCTATCTGATAGATACACACACGGCGGTTGCCTGTGCGGTCAATAATATGCTTGCGGACGGAAGAAAAACCATAATTGCGTCAACTGCAAATCCGTTCAAGTTCAACGGGAGTGTTTATGAAGCAATTTCGGGCAGCTGCGGAGAAACTGACGAATTTGTAATATTGGATAAGCTTTCGGCTATGACAAAAAATGAAGTTCCGACATCTTTGTCTGAGCTTAAATCAAAGTCGCCCAGATTTAATGACTGCTGCAAAAAAGAAGAAATGGAAAAAATGGTTGCGGAATTTTTGGCATAAAATATTACTGCTCCGGTCGAAAATCGGGCCGGAGCAGCAACATAATACCTTTAATTAGTCTCTGAGCTCAAAGGTTGAGCAGTTGGTTTCGGTCTTGGTCGTAGCGGATTGATTGTCGACCTTAATGTGTTCTGCAACGCAACAGTTGTCGGTTGTATGATGAATACAGTTTGTGACGCTGCAATAAATACCATCTATTTTATCGCGGCCGCAAGTTTCACAATTTGACATAAACTGTTACCTCCTTTATAATAATACGCATCATTTAATGCAGTATTATAATTTCCAAATTGATTTTTCTTTATTCCTTTTTCAAAAATCAAAATTTGTAAAATTTGTTCACTTTTCAAGCTTGTGAGCAGAAAGGTTACGGAAATTATTATGGCTCTTTATGCAATGGGAGATATGCATCTCAGCTTTGGAATAAAAGATAAACCGATGGACATTTTCGGCGACGCATGGCAAGGCTATATGGAAAAACTGAGTGACAGGTGCAGGGCAGTTCTTAAGGAGGATGATTTGCTTTTGCTCGTCGGTGACCTTTCATGGGCAACTTATATGGAGCAGGCAACTGCTGATTTTGAGTTTGTTGAATCCCTGCCCGGCAAAAAAATAATTTCAAAGGGCAATCATGATTATTGGTGGGATACTCTAACAAAGCTGAATAAATATAAAAAAGAAAAAAATTTAAGCAGTATAGATTTTCTGCATAACAATTTTTTTGTTTATGAAGATTATGCAATCTGCGGAAACCGCGGATGGATTTTTTCCTCATCGCAGGAGGATATAAAAATTTATGAGAGAGAACTTTCCCGACTTGAATTTTCGCTTCTTGAGGCGGAAAAAGCCGGCTTTAATAAAAAAATCGTAATGACACATTTTCCGCCGCTGCCCGCGCTTGAAGCGGGGGACGGAAGAATGGTTGATTTGATGAAAAAATACGGTGTTGAGCAATGCGTGTACGGACACCTGCATAATATCAACCCGAAGGAAAACCATTCTTATTTGATAAACGGAATCAGATTTCGGCTCGTAGCGTCAGACTATCTTGAATTTGCCCCGCTGAGAATTTTATAAATATTTACAGTCATTCGGGAGGGATTTGCATTGAAGAAAATACCAAACATACTGACAATACTCAGGCTTTTTATGGTGCCGCTTTTCTGGCTTATGTATTTCAAAAATCCTGTGTACGGCGGAATAGTATTTATGGTGGCGTGTATTACCGACATAATTGACGGATTCCTTGCCAGAAAATTTGAAGCAATAACAAAGTTCGGTATGCTTGCCGATCCGCTTGCGGACAAAATGATGCAGATCAGCGCAGTGATTTGCCTGTTTATTTCTGACATTTTGCCCCAGTGGATTGTCACCATTATAATTATGAAAGAGCTGATTATGATAATCAGTGCTTCCTTCCTTTTGAAAAAGAATGTTGTAATTCCCTCACACAAGGTCGGGAAGGCATCAACAATACTGCTTTCGGTTATGGTGGTTTATTTTATGATTTTCGGCAAAGCCGGAGGAAGTATTAACATTGTCATTTCGGCAATTCTCGGGGTAGTGGCATTTTTCGTGCTTATTTCATACCTGATAATTATGATAAAAAGTCTTTGCAAAAAAGGCAATTTAATCGTTTAATTTATATTTTACATTTTCGGTAGCGGCAACGCTGCCGTCTTTTTTTATTATTATCGCATCAACGCCGAGATTTCGCGCGGTTTTTAGTCCCGTTTCGCTACCCTGAACAAAAATTGCTGTGGAAAGAGCGTCAGCAAGAGTTCCGTCAGCGGAAATAACAGTTGCCGAAGCAACATCGGTTTCGGCGGGATAGCCTGATTGCGGAGAGAGTATATGGTGATAAATCCTGCCGCCGAACTCAAAATATCTCTGATATGCTCCCGAGGTTATAACATTGGTGTTTTCTGCCTCAACCGTCAGATAAATATCACTCGGAGAGAAGGGGTTTACGATGCCGACCGTCCATGGCTCACCGTTCTTTGAGCCTATCAGACACACATTTCCGCCCAAATTCACAATGCCGCTTTTTATACCCGCTTTGGTTGCGATATTGCGCACCTTATCGGCGGCAAATCCTTTTAAAACTCCGCCGAAATCAATTTCGGCGTCCGTTTTTGTGAGGGTGTTTTTATCAAGTGATATTTTGTTATATCCCGTATGGGCAAGTGCGGAAACAATGTCCTGCTCGGTCGGGGGATTTGTCGCAGACTTAATCTGCCACAAATCGGAAAGCTTTGAGGTAGTAATGTCAAAAG
>JBAYOS010000031.1:0-11944 GCA_041678125.1 Monoglobales bacterium | reverse complement strand
CGGACGAGGCGGAAATAGCAGGAATCAGCGCCGCAGAATATATTAAATCGGGAAGTAAAACCAACAAAAATATTACTATAAAAACTGACGGGAAAGTCAGATATACTGTTCCTCAGAGAATTACCCGTGATAAAGATATTACAGTCTATTACCGTGTTTCTGATATTTTTGAAAATGTAAAGATTTGTGTATATAGCGGCGAAAAGTTGCTTGCGTCAAATAAAAAACGCAAGGTTGTTCCGGGGGAAATGGAAACATTTAGGCTGCCGGCTGATGTTTTTAAAGATGTACCTGAGATTACATTTAAGCTGGAGGAGGGAAAATAATGATAAAGGAGTTTACTTGCATTGTTTGTCCAATAGGATGCCCGCTAAAGGTTGAATATGAAAAGGGCAAGGTTTTATCTGTCAGCGGTAACGGCTGCAAAAGAGGCGCCGCATACGCTGAAAGCGAATATATCGCCCCGATAAGAACGGTAACCTCGACAATAAGATGCGAGGACGGGTCTATGGTTTCCGTGAAAACCTCATGTCCGATACCCAAAGAAAAAATATTTGAATGTTTGGAAATTATAAATAACGCAAAAGCGGTCTTGCCAGTTGCGGCCGGAGATGTTATAATAGAAGATGTATTCGGCAGCAATATTGTTGCCACCCAAAACAGGGGGTAGTATTATATGCTAAATTCCTTTTTCGGCAATATTATTGCTGCAGTAAGGACGGACGAAGAATTTGATAATGCAATCTCAAGTGATGTCAACGTTGTTTTTGATTTAAACCCTGACATTATAACAATCGGCAAAAAAATAAAAAAAGCGCACGAGATGGACAAAAAACTGTTTATTCACATTGACCTTGCGTCGGGTATAGGCAAGGACGAAAGCGGAATTGTTTTTTGCAAGGCGATCGGCGTTGACGGAATAATAAGTACAAGAGTAAATATAATTAAGCTTGCAAAAGAACACAATATTTTCTCAATACTAAGATTTTTTGCCGTGGATTCAAAATCTATCGGTACAACAATTTCTTCCATTAAATCCTCAAAGCCCGATATGATTGAAATAATGCCGGGAATTTTGTTTAAGGTTATAAAAAGACTTAAAAACAAGATTGATACGCCCATTATAGCGGGTGGACTTATCGACACCATTGATGAAATAAATTCAGCTTTAGAAAGCGGTGCAGCGGCAGTATCAACGGGGCAGGAGAAGCTTTGGAGAAAAATATGAACAATCTGAAGAATATAAAACTGTATCTTTTGGATATGGACGGAACAATATATCTCGATAATGAACTTTTTGACGGAACTCTCGATTTTCTTGAACTTGTAAAGAAAAGGGGAGGAAGATATATATTTTTAACAAACAACTCCTCAAAGGGCGTTGATAAATATATTGAAAAGCTCGCCTCGCTCGGGATTTCCTCTACAAGTGAAGATTTTGTAACATCTGTTGATGCAACGGTTGCTTATCTTAAAAAGAAAAATCATAATAAAATTTATGTGCTTGGCACAACATCCTTTAAAAAACAGCTATCGGATGAAGGACTTCCGATAACAGACAGGCTTGAAGAGGGTATTGATTGCCTTTGTATGGGATTTGATACAGAGCTTTCATTTAAAAAGCTTGAGGATGCCTGCATTTTATTAAGGGACGACATTGAATATATTGCAACAAATCCCGACTGGGTTTGTCCAACGTGGTACGGATTTGTACCCGATTGCGGCTCGGTAAGCCAGATGATTTTTAATGCAACGGGCAAAAAACCGAAATTTATCGGAAAGCCTGAGCCTGATATGGCAATTATGGCAATGGAAAAAACGGGATTTAAAAAGGAAGAAACCGCCGTTATGGGCGACAGGCTTTATACCGATATTGCCTGCGGCGTTAATGCAGGAATTTCAACAATCTTTGTCCTGAGCGGTGAAGGTACAATGGAGGACGTAAGAAAAAGCGAAATAAAACCCGATTATATTATGGAAAATATAAAACAGCTTTATGAAAAGCTAAAATAAAACGTCAGCCAGATAGTGCAAAATATGCTTTCAGGCTGACAAATTATAAGGATTTGGAGTTCAAAATTATTATTTGCCGAAAAAATATAAAATATACTTAATTTATTTTTCAAAAACTATTGATTTTTGTTTTCATATATGGTATAATTAGGTATACTAAAGAAAGATTGGATTTGTGAGTGGGCTATTGAGGTCCACTCACTTTTATTGAAAGGCGTGTGACCTCGTGAATAATATTGAAAAACAGGTGTGGGACTTAAGTGTGAATGCTGTCGAAAATGAAGGCTGCATACTATACATGGTAGAGTACGTTAAGGAGGGCAGAGACAGAGTTCTCAGGCTCCTTATTGATGCGGAGGGCGGCGTTAATATCAACCAGTGTGAAAATATCAGCAGAGCGGTTGGTGATTTGCTTGACGAGGCGGACCCGATTCCTGACAGCTATATGCTTGAGGTTTCCTCGGCGGGACTTGAGAGAAAGCTTTCGCTTCCCTGGCATTTTGAAATGTATATCGGCAAACCGATAGACGTCAAGCTTTATGCACCTTTAAACAAAAACAAAAAATTTACCGGCATTTTAAAAAATTATATCGACAAAGAGTCGTTGACTCTTGAGGTTGATGGTGAAGATTTATTGATAGAACTTAAAAATGTTTCTTCTGTAAATTTACATTTTGAATTTTAATAGATTGGAGAAAAGTGAGATGAAAAACGAACTCAACGAGGCACTCGACCTCCTTGAAAAAGAAAAAAACATTAAAAGAGAAATAATTTTGGAAGCACTTCAGAATGCTCTTATTCATACTTATAAGAAAAATTATAAGGATGAGCAGGAGGATGTTGACATCAGAGTTGATTCTAAAACAGGTGAAATTAAGGTTATTTCAAAAAGACTTGTTGTGGAGGAATACAGCGAAGACGCTGAGGTTAACGAAATTTTGCTTGAGGATGCTAAAAAACTTAAGGCAAAAGCTGCTGTCGGCGATATAATCGAGGTTGAAATTCTTCCCAAAAATTTCGGCAGAATTGCCGCAGGAACAGCTAAACAGATTATTCTGCAGAAAATCAGAGAGGCAGAAAGAGAACAGCTTTTACACGATTACAACATCAGCGAGGGAGATATAATAACCGGAATGGTTGACCGTATCGAGCGAGTTGATTCAAGAAAGAGAGGCGATGAGGAGCAGGCAGTTCCTTCAAAACCCAAATACAACGTTATTTTTAAAATTGATAAGGCAGAGGTTGTTATGTCCTCAAGAGGACAAATTATAGGAGAAACATACTCGCACGGCGCAAAATTCCTTCTTTACATTATGGACGTAAATTCCTCTCCGAAAGGCACTTTTATTCAGGTTTCCAGAACGGAACCTCAATTTGTTGTCAAGCTTTTCGAACGGGAGGTTCCCGAAATCAAAGACGGTATTGTTGAAATTAAATCAATATCGCGTGAACCGGGCGTCAGAAGCAAAATTGCGGTTTATTCCAATGACAGCGATGTAGAGCCTATCGGTGCTTGCGTAGGTAATCGCGGTGCCAGAGTTAATGCTGTTGTCGAGGAGCTCTGCGGAGAAAAAATTGACATAGTAAACTACAGTGAAAATCCTGAGGAATTTATTGCGGCTGCGCTTCTTCCGGCACAGGTAACGCAGGTTATCGTAAACGAAGAAAGCCTTGAAAACGGCAAAAAAGAAGCAGTTGTAACCGTTGACGAATCCCAGCTTTCACTTGCTATAGGAAAAGCCGGTCTTAATGCAAAACTTGCGGCAAGACTTACAGGCTGGAAAATAGATATTAAAAGCACAAGTGCATATCTTCAGGAGATGAAAGAAAATGCAATCACAGAAGACTAAAAAAGTCCCGCTAAGGAAATGCGTTTCCTGCAATGAACGAAAAGAGAAAAAAGAGCTTATAAGAATTGTTGCAGCAGGGGGCAACCCCGTTTTGGACAAAACTTCAAAAATGAACGGTAGGGGAGCCTATGTTTGCAGAGATGAAAAATGTGTTTTGCTTGCAAAGAAAAAGAAAGCTCTTGACAGAGCACTTGAAATCAAAGTGCCCGAAGATTTTTACGAGCTTGTTATAAAGGAGCTGCAAAGTTGAACAGTAAAATAGCAGGTCTTATCGGGCTTTGCAGAAAATCAGGTAAGCTTGCCTGCGGAGCAACTGCTGCAGAAACGGCTATAAAGAGAAAAAAATGCTATCTTGTTATTATTGCTGAGGACTGCGGCGAAAGTATAAAGAAACATTTTGTGAATTTATGCACTATATATAAGGTTGAATACAGAATAATGTTTAATAAAGAATGGCTTGGAACTGCAACGGGACTTGACGAAAAAGCAGTAATAGCCGTTAAAAGTAAAGATTTTGCTCAGGGGATGTTACGTTTAATGTAAATTTCCGGCAGAAAATCGGAGGTAAAGAAATATGGCTAAAATTAAAATCAACGTTTTTGCTAAAGCGGTTGAGCTTTCGGGTAAAGAATTAATCCAGATGCTCGGTGAGGCGGGTGTTGAAAAAAAGAGCACTACAAGCAGTCTTGAAGAGAATGAAATGGACTTACTTTTTGATGTTTTAACAAAAAAATATGATGACGGGTCGGAAATTATTTTTGAAAAAACCGCTCCGGAAGTGATTCCTGAGGATGCTGTTGAAGAAACAGAAACTGAGGAAAAAAATGAATCTGCAAATACCGTTGCGAGATATGTTGATACAAGAGCAAATGCGGTTGACCTTGAAAAGTTCGAGCAGGAATCCAGAATTCAGGATATTCTGCCCGATATCAAACAAGAGGAACCCGTTAAGAAGAAAATAAAAAAGAACAAGCCGGTTAAGGATAAACGAGAAGAACCCGTTAAACAAACTAAACCTCAAAAGGTTAAGGAAGAAAAAATAAATGTTTTGATTCCCGATGAAATTACGGTTTCCGAACTTGCTGAGAGAATGAAAAAGCCCGTAACGGAAATAATAAAGAAACTGATGTTGCTTGGTACAATGGCCACAGTTAACGACAACCTCGATTTTGATACTGCATCACTGGTTGCGGAAGATTTCGGTGCAACGGTTGAGCGGGAAATTATTTATACAGAAGAAGACATTCTTTTTAATGATGTTCCTGATAATGAAGAAGACCTCGTGCCCCGTCCGCCGGTTGTTGTTGTAATGGGTCACGTTGACCACGGTAAAACATCACTGCTTGACTATATCAGAAAAAGCAAAATTACCGCTACCGAAGCAGGCGGAATTACTCAGCATATTGGTGCGTACAGCGTTAATGTTAATGAAAGAGTTATTACTTTTCTTGATACTCCCGGCCACGAAGCCTTTACGGCAATGAGACTAAGAGGAGCACAGGTTACTGACATCGCAATATTGGTTGTTGCTGCTGACGATGGTATTATGCCCCAGACGGTTGAAGCTATCAACCATGCCAAGGCGGCAGGTGTAACAATAATTATCGCCATAAACAAAATTGATAAACCGAGTGCAAATATTGACCGCGTTCTTCAGGAGCTTACAGAATATGAGCTTGTTCCCGAAGCATGGGGCGGTGACACAATTTGTGTTCCCGTTTCCGCTCTGACAGGCGAGGGTGTTGACAATCTTCTTGAAATGGTAATCTTAGTTGCCGATATGAAGGAGCTTAAAGCTAATCCCAACCGCCGTGCAAAGGGTACCGTAATAGAATCAAGGCTTGACAAAGCAAAGGGTGCTGTTGCAACAGTGTTGGTTGAAAATGGTACACTTCATACGGGCGACCTTATAGTTGCAGGAACGTCAATGGGTAAAATCAGGGCGATGAACGACTACAAAGGCAAAAAAGTAAGTCAGGCAGGCCCTTCAACCCCTGTCGAAATTTTAGGTCTTGACATTGCTCCTGAGGGTGGCGACACTTTCTACTGCGTTGAAAATGAAAAAATGGCAAAAAGTGTTGTCGAAGCACGTAAATTTAATATAAAAAACGAGGAGCAGAATTCTCGTAAGCTTGTATCCCTTGAAGACCTCTTTAACCAGATTAACGAGGGCGAGGTAAAAGACCTTAATATTATTGTAAAGGCAGACGTTCAGGGCTCTGTTGAAGCGGTAAAACAGTCGCTCTTAAAGCTTTCAAACGATGAGGTAAGAATTAACATTATTCATGGTGCTGTCGGCGCTGTAAATGAATCTGACGTTATGCTTGCAGATGCTTCGAATGCAATTATAGTCGGCTTTAACGTAAGACCTACAAACGGTGCAGCCCAGTCTGCGGAAGATAAGAAGGTCGATATAAGACTTTACAGAATTATTTATCAGGCAATCGAAGGAATTGAAGCAGCTATAAAGGGTATGCTTGCACCTGAATTTGTCGAAAAAATTCAAGGTCACGCAGAAATTCGTCAGTTATTTAAAGTGTCAGGTGTGGGTACCATTGCAGGATGTCACGTTTTAGACGGTAAAATTACAAGAAACTCGCAGATTAGAATTAACCGTGACGGCATTGTCGTTCACGACGGACTTTTAAGTTCGCTGAAAAGATTTAAAGATGACGCTAAAGAGGTTGCCGCAGGCTTTGAATGTGGTCTGACCATTGAAAAGTTCAACGACCTCAAAGAGGGTGACATTGTAGAATCTTATATTATGGAAAAAGTTGAAAGGACATGATTTAAATGTCATTTGATAGAACAGATAGGGTGTCGGAGGAACTGAAAAAAGAACTTGCGGCACTTATCCCAAATCTAAAAGATCCAAGAATTTCGGACATGTGTTCTGTTATATCCGCTGCCATCACAAAGGATTTCAAGTATGCAAAGGCATACATCAGTGTTCTGGGTACAGATAAAGAAAAAGAGGATACAATCAAGGGGCTGAACAGCGCCGCAGGTTTTATACGCAAAGAAATCGGCAGGGCGCTGAGACTCAGATACACGCCCGAAATATCCTTTGAGCTTGACAGTTCCATTGAATATGGCGCACACATTTCAAAATTATTGTCCGACATTGAAAAGAGGTAGTTCCAATGCTTGAAAAAATTGCAAAAACTCTGCTTTCCCACAATGAGATATATATTATAACTCATGAAAATCCCGACGGTGACGCACTCGGGAGCAGTTTTGCTTTGAAATTCGCATTAGAATCAATCGGCAAAAAAGCCGAAGTAATACTGAACGCTCCTATGCCGGTAAGCTTTATGTTTACCGGCTGGGAGCCTTTGGTTTATAATGACGAATTTTCTGCAGATTGTGTTGTCGGTCTTGACTTTAATGTTTTATCAAGGGCCGGAAGGTCAGCTGCACTTTTTGAAAAGGCAAAAGACAAAATATTGATTGACCATCATCTCGGTTGTGAAATAGAGGGGAAATACATAGAATCAAGACCAAACGCCGCAGCAACGGCAGAGCTTGTTTATGAACTTATTAAGCTGATTATTTCTGATATTCCGGAAAATGCAGCAGAGGGCATTTACATTGGAATAATGACCGATACGGGCGGCTGCAGGTACTCAAATGTCAGCAGAAACACACATTTGATTATTGCCGATATAATTGAAAAAATCGACCACTCATACCTTACAAGAATGACTCTTGAGATTTTAAGCCGCGAAAAGCTTGAAATCCATAAATACGCACTAAACAATTTTGAATTTTATAAAAATGACAGAATTTGTTCAGTCTCAATTTCAAAATCACTGATGAAAAATGAGGACTTGCTAAACGGAATCGTCAACATTGCATTAAATATTGAAGGCGTCGAAGCAGGCGTTTTATTCAAAGAACGCGGAGATAATGAAACGAAGGTCAGTCTCAGAACGATTGGCGATACTGATGCAAATGAAATATGTGCAGTTTTCGGTGGCGGTGGTCATAAAAACGCTGCGGGATGCACCATTGAAAAGCCGCTTGGCGAAGCTAAAGAAGCCTTTATTTCAATACTTTCCGAAAGGATTTAACAAATGAACGGAATAGTAAATATTTATAAACCTGCCGGAATAACCTCACATTCTGCGGTAAATAAGGTCCGCAGAATTTTAGGGATAAAAAAGGTTGGACATACAGGCACTTTAGACCCCGATGCAGAAGGTGTTTTGCCAATCTGTATCGGTAAGGGGACAAAGCTTGCCGGGCTTTTAACGGACGCGGACAAGGCCTACAGGGCTGTAATAAAGCTGGGAATTGTAACAGATACCCAGGACGCATCGGGTGAAATTTTGTCCGAATGCAGTCCTGACATTTCTGAACGTGAATTTGCAGACGCTGTCAATAGTTTTATCGGAAAAACAGAGCAAATACCTCCAATGTATTCTGCTTTAAAGGTGAACGGCAGAAAACTTTGCGACCTTGCAAGGCAGGGGATAGAGGTTGAAAGGAAACCTCGGGAAATTACCATATTTAGCATAGAAATCAGCGCTTTTGACGGGCAAACCGCCACTCTTGACGTAGCTTGTTCAAAAGGTACATATATAAGAACATTGTGCCACGACATCGGTCAAAAACTTGGCTGCGGTGCCATAATGCAAAGCCTAATCCGTACAAAAAGCGGAGTTTTTGAAATTAAAAATTCAGTCTCTTTTGAAGAATTTGAAAAAAATCCCGAAAAATTCATTATGCCTCCCGATAAAATATTTTCTCATCTGCCCGAATTTATTGCAGATGAAAGCCAGACACATAAAATAAAAAACGGAATCAGAATTGATGCTGATACCGAAAACGGGAAAACCTACAGGGTTTACTCTGAAACAGGCGAATTCCTTGCTGTTTCCGAATCGGAAAACGGTAAGCTTGTTATAAAAACAGCCTTTTTCGGCTGATGTTTAGGAGAAATTTTTTATGGAGAAAAAGTTTGAATTCAGAAAAAAACTACTACAGGTACATAAAGAAAATGTCATAAACCCCGGCATAAATCCATGTGAAGATGAGCTTACCATAACAGACCAGACTATTATTTCCCTGCCCGAGGGTGCAGATGAGGTTGTTTTAACCGCCGCGGTCGATTTTATTGATTATCTTTTTACTTCAATGAATCTGTCTGCCGCAATAGGTAAAAACGGCTTGATTGAAATAAAAATCGATAATTCAAAAGTGACAGGATACAAAGCTTTTGAAATTGAAGTTTCAAACAAGATAAAAATCAACGCTTCCGATTCCAGAGGTGCGGCACAGGCGCTATATTATTTGGAAGATTTGATGAGCGAGCGCAAAGCTCCGTTTATAAAAAAAGAGACCGCTAGGAAAATCTCCGCTTTTGCGCCTCGTATTGTGAATACGGGTTATGCAAGAAACGGTTTTCCAAACGAATATCTTGCGAGAATTGCCCATGCGGGAATTGACGGAATTATGTTTGGCATTTCAGGGATGAACCTATCAAATTTAAACCATTTGGGAGACGTTTATCTTGACTTTTTCGATATTGTAAGGAGGGCGAAGAAATACGGAATTGACGTTTATTTTTTAAGCAAAATTCCGAGTCTATACCACCCCGACAGCGACGAAGGCAGGGCATATTATAAAAATACTTACGGAGAAATTGTCAAAAGCTGTCCTGATATAAAGGGAATAATTCTTGTTGGCGAAGCAATCGGTTTTCCAAGCCGCGACAAGAGGACAACAGGTATTGACAGGTATAAATCTCCTGATAAAATTCCGTCCGAAAAACCCAGCCCGGGTACATATCCGTGCGATGATTACTGCAAGCTTGCAAATATAATCAGAGACGTCACCCGTCCGCACAACCCTGATATAGATATTATTTTGTGGTCTTACAACTGGTGGTCACAGGAGGACGATATAAAACTTGACCTTATTGATTCGCTGGATAAGGATATATCATTTCTTTCATCCTTTGAAGTCGGCGATACATATGAAATGGATGGGATTACAAAACTTTGCTGTGACTACACAATATCAAAAGCGGAATACGGTCACGGATTTGCAACTGAAGCCGCCCGTGCAAAAGAGCGTGGTCTAAGGCTTTACAGTCAGACGAGTACAACAGGGGTTACATGGGATTTCGGTACAATCCCTTATATTCCTGCTCCATACAAGTGGATTAAAAGATACAAATCTATATTTGAGGCCAAAGAAAAGTTCGGTCTTGCAGGTTTTATCGAGTGCTGGACACCGGGGTTTTATCCTTCAATCATAACAGAGCTTACAAAAAAATGTTATATGGATGAAACTCCCGACTATGAAAAAAATCTTAAAAAAATTCTCGATAAAAACTATGGAACAAACGCTGACACGGTTGACAGAGCATTAAAGATTTGGAGTGATGCAACCGACTATATCCACGCTTCATACGATGAACAATATGGGCCGCTCAGAGTAGGAACAGCTTATCCGCTTTGCTTATTCTCAGCGATTACGCCTCCCGGTGCAAGTCCTTGGTATTCAACCATGCATGGGGTGGGTGCGTCAGGGTTTCAGACAATATATACAGTTCGCGATGGGGTTGAAACAGAGCACTGGAAAAAAATGTCAGCACTTATGAAGGAAGGGGCAGATATTCTTAAAACAATAGAAAATCCTTCCGATGAGATACAAAACCTTGAAAATCTGGGCAGATATATTTATCATTGCGTGGAAACGGTAATCAACGTCCACAGATGGCACAAAAACCGCGCACTACTGCTTTCGGAACCGAATAAAAACACAATTGTTGAAATAGTCAAAGAGCTTGAGATTATAGCGGCTGATGAAAGAGAAAATGCCCTTTCAAGCATTGATTGCGTAAGAAAAGATTCAAGACTCGGCTGGGAAACCTGCGACGGATATGTAGGAGGCGAGGAGGCTATTTTGTGGAAGGTCAAACATATTGATTACACAATAAGAGCTGAACTCGGCAGGTATAAAAAGGAGCTTGTTTTTTAAGGAGAGTTTAAAATGGTCAGACAATATGATTTCAAGGACTCATTACAGAAAGTTCACCGCGAAAACATCAGAAACTATGACATAAAGCCAAATTCCGACGACTTTGTTCTTTCGGAAGAAATTGTCATAACCGTTCCGAAAAATGTCGGTGAGGTTGTAAAAACTGCTGCAGGGGATTTTATTGATTATCTTTTTACATCAATGAATATTTCCGCCATAATCGGCATAGAGGGTATAATTGAAATTTCGGTTGCAGCGGAAAATCCGTCTAAAGAAACCGCGTTTGATATTACTTTCGATGAGAAAATATATATTTCCGCAGCTGATGAAAGAAGTGTCGCTCAGGCTCTTTATTATCTTGAAGATTTAATGAGCGAGCGTAAGGCTCCCTACATAAAAAAAGAAAAAATCAGCATACAAATGCCGTTTACATTAAGAATGGTTCCTTCTACATACAAAGGAATTCTTCCGCCGGATGAATATCTTTCTCTTATTGCACACCAGGGATTAAATACTGTAATGTACGGCGCCAAGGGGCTTGATAACATTTCTGCAACACAATTTGTTGCACTTGTGAAAAAATTATCTAAATGGGGACTTGATATATATTGCTGTTCTTCGATTCCCAGCAAATATCATCCCGATGACCCCGAAGCAAAGGATTACTATGCGAAAACCTATGGAGAATTCATCAAGCGTTTCCCTGAGGTTCAGGGAATTATTTTGGTCGGTGAATGTATTGGATTCCCAAGTAAAGATCCCAATTGCAGCGGCGTGCACAGACTTAAACCTGCGGACGGAATTCCCATTGGAAAAACTGACCCGGGGTTTTATCCCTGCAATGACTATTATAAATTTGTTAATATCGTAAAGGATTCAGTTCGTCCGTATAACAAAGATATAGATATTGTTTTCTGGACATACAACTTCTGGTCGCACCCGCTTGAGGCAAGGATGGAATGTATCAATAATTTACCTACCGATATTTCACTTATGGTCACATTTGAGCTTTCGGAGCAGTATAAAATGGACGGAATTACAAAATTCTGCTGTGATTATACCATCTCAAGGATCGGCCCCTGCGAAGTGTT
>JBAYOS010000030.1:0-12079 GCA_041678125.1 Monoglobales bacterium | reverse complement strand
TACCGAACACGGAAGTTAAGCTCCATAGCGCCGACGATACTTGGCGGGTGACCGCCCGGGAAACTAGGTCGTCGCCGGACAATAATATTCCTCCTTAGCTCAGTCGGTAGAGCATGCGGCTGTTAACCGCAGGGTCGTTGGTTCGAGTCCAACAGGGGGAGCCATAGAAGTCTGGTTTTATATACTTTAATCAGGCTTTTATATGGCCCGTTGGTCAAGCGGCCTAAGACTCCGCCCTTTCACGGCGGCAACACGAGTTCGAATCTCGTACGGGTCACCAAAAGAAGCGTAACTTTGTATAAAGTTACGCTTTTTTATATGAAACTTTTTCGGGATTTATAATATACCAGAATCCACCTGTCAAAGGAAAGCGCTTTATAAAAAGGCGACTTTGAGAAAAAGAAATAAAGGTTGACATTAACTTGTTAATTAAATATAATCGAATTAGTTAAGCAATTTGAGGTGATATTATGTCAAGTAATTTTATTGGAGATTTATGGTCATACCTTGTAATTGCATTTGCAATTATAGTTGCTGGAATGATTATAGGTTCTGTGGTTTGGGCAATTGTAAAGCTTTTTAAAAAGAATTCCTCAAATAAAAGTGTCGTAAAAGCAGTTGTAGCTTCGGTATTAAGTATGCTGTTGTGCGGTGCTACATGGATTTTTAATATGGGCTGGTATAGATTTATAATGATGTTTTCTTTAATCCCATATTTTCATGTAGCAGTTTTCTTTATAATTAATATACTAGCTGCAAAATATAAGCAGCACTCAAGGAAACTCTCAATTATGAACGTATTATTTTTTGTAACATATATTGCGTTCTACATATTTTTACCGGATGGTGGAGATATCGGTGGGGCGTATGCATTTTTCGGTCTGATACACGATGAAGTTCTTATAAATAATTGCTATTTAATATCATTCGTAGCAATTTTGGCGCATATTGTATTACTTATTCTTCAGATTATAAAAATTATTAAAATTAGAAAAAGTATAGGAAACACAGCAGTAAACTTATAAAATAAAAAAAGATGCTTTTAAAGCATCTTTTGTATTCCTCCGCGGGTTCAGTAGGCTCAATTGCCTCAACGGTTTCAATGACGCCGCAGGCCATCCTTGTTCCCGGCCTTCCGGAGGGCTGGGTTGTGAAATCATCGGGAGATGCGTGAATTACAACTGTTTTGCCCAAAACATCATTTATTTTAAACCTATCGCTGAAAAATGACAAAAATGCATAACCGTTTGCCCCACCGAAAAGCGGAGGCATGTCTCCTGCGTGATAGGGGTGTGGGCAGGCATGTGGATTATAGTGCACCATTGTGTGTGAAAAGTAGTCCCCACTGACGCCGCCGCAGCTTGTTCCGTTATGAATGTGGAATGCAAAAATAGGTTGAGCACAGATATTATCGCTTGTCGGAAGTCCCGATACCTGAGCCTCAACGATTACGCCGAGGGTTGTTTGGTAAAACCTTACCTCCCCATATATATCATGGAACTCGGGGCTGCCGCGAACAATAGCTATTGCGGTGGGGTTTTCATTTAAAATCGGGGGAAATTTTATACTGTTCATATCAATCACCTAATAATAGTATATGAACATTAAATTTGAATGTGTAGAATGTTTACAATCAAAAATGGTAAAACCACTCGAAAGAGTGGTTTTGCAAAGATATCAAACATTTTTCTTTTCGGGGAGTTGAACCAGAATTATCGCACCGAACATTAATATGCACCCGAAAATTTCACGGAAGGTAAGCGCTCCGCCTGTGATTTTCCAGCCGAGAGCAACTAAAAGCACGGTTGTGAGTGTGGAAAAAACCGATTCAAGGCTCATTAAAATAGAAGCGGAGGTGGGGTCGGTATATTTTTGCCCGATAATCTGCAGGGTATAGGCAACGCCGGATGACATAATGCCCGCATACCCGATTGAGAGCCATGAGTCAAGTATCGGACCGAGTTTCGGCTGCTCAAAAATAAACATATATAAAAGGCTTATTGTGCCGCAAACAAAAAACTGCAAAAATGACAGTTTAACCCCGTCAACTTTAGGAGAAAAATGGTCAATAGAGAGGATATGTCCTGCAAAAATAAAGGCGCAAATAAAGATTAAAATATCCCCTTTATTAATTTCAAGCGACGAGTTTATACACATAAGATAAAGCCCGGCCACCGCAATTGCGACGGAAAGCCAGATTACGGGACGGGGTTTTCTGCCCGATAAAAGCCCCCAAAAGGGGACAATAACCATGTAAAGTGTAGTTATGAACCCCGCTTTGCCCGGGCTTGTGTAAACCAGCCCGGCAGTCTGCAGGGTTGTTCCGATAAACAGAAAAACTCCGCAGATTATTCCGCCTTTTATTGTAGTTTTATCAAATCTCACGATGGGTATATGATTCTTTTTCTTGCTATAATCAATAAGTAAAATCACGGGAATAAGCACTGCTGAACCCAGCATACTTCTTATGCCGTTAAAAGCAATAGGGGAAATAAGCTCTACTCCCTTGCTTTGCGCTATAAAAGAAATTCCCCAGATTAGCGCCGCAAGGAAAAGTAAAAGGTTGCCTTTTAGTTTTTGTTTGTTCATGAGTTTTTGCTCCTGCTTATAAAATTAAAAGAAAACCCGCCGTTCGGCGGGTTATTTGCCAATAGAAATTATTCGTCTAAGTTCATCATAGTTTTGCCTTCGCCTGCAACCGCTGCAAAATCTTTGTTAAACTCCTCGATTGCAAGAGATGTAATCTGGTGAGTGATAAGCTGTTCCAAAACCTCGGGAGAGGCTGTGATTGAGCCTATACCATATTCGCAAAGGCTGAGTACCTGCTGTGAGTTCTTAAAGCTTGCGGCAAGTACCATTGTGTGCAGATTGTGGCGAATTAAAATCTCGTGAATGTTTTTTGCAACCTCAACTCCGTCAAAACCGATATTATCAAGTCGGTTAACATAGGGGGCAACGAATTTAACACCCGCTTTTGCCGCCATAAAACCCTGCATAGGAGTGTAAATGGCAGTCGCGGTGGTGTTTACGCCCTCTTTGGAAAGCTGTTTCATAGCTTTTATGCCTTCGTCGAAAACGGGGATTTTTATATAGGTATTGTCACCAAGCTGACGGAGAATAAAATATGCTTCTTTAATAATATCTTCAGCGGTGGTTGATACTGTCTGAACATGAAGCTGTGCGCCCGCAGGAAGAAAAGCTCTTATTTTTTTGAGCTGCTCAAGAGGATTTACTCCCTCTTTTTTTAAAATCGACGGGTTTGTTGTTACGCCGTCAACGGGAAGTATATCATAAATTCTTCTGATTCCCGCTAAGTTGGCGGTGTCTATAAGTGTAAGCATAGCTAAACCGTCCTTTCAATAATTCATTAATTAGATTATACATTCTTATCTGCTTTTAGTCAAGATAGCATGAATAATTTCATTGTAATAGACAAAGGGCGGTTTTTTTAATATATGATTTTTGGCAAATTATACCCCGATAATAAATGAACAGATAGCGAGAATTAACGAAAAAACGGTAATGACGGGCAATTTTTCTTTGAAGAAGAATCTTGATATGAGCGCAGTTCCGGCGAGCCCGAGAGATGACGACAAAACGGAATACAAGGATATTGGCATGATTGCGATAATAGTGAGGGAAAGGTAGGAGGAAAAAAGTGAAAGAACTGTCCGAAGTCCACAGTTGTAATACCACCTAAGCGGCAATTTTTCAAGGGAACGAAATCCCTTGTTTTTTATGGAAAAGAAGATAATGCAAATACCGCTGATTAAAAACATAACTGCGTTTGTCAGGAAAAAGTAGGAGATGGTATCGACAACATTGTTTTCTTGAGTGTACAGCTTGTTAAGTATGCCTGGCAGACCTGTAAAAATAAAATATGCAGTTAAAAACGGAATGGTGCCTTTAACCGATTTCTTGGGAACATCATTAAAAATAGGCAGAACGACCGCAGTCAGAATCAATAAAGCGGAAATAATTAGTCTTGCGCTTATTGGTTCCCCGTTAAAAATCAGGCCGAAAAGCATAGGCACCACAATTGAACCGCCCGCGCCGATTATTGTAGTCAGGGCGATGGATATTCTTGAATATGAGTATACGAAAAAAAATATGCTCATGGTTGATAAAAGCCCGTATATAGCGGAGTAAACAAGTGCAACGCCTGTAACGTTTATGACAAACTTATTAGTGGCCCATAGACAAGCGCAGGCAATGACTGCGCTGATAAGATTTGCCTGGGAGAGGAATGATGCTGAGGACTTTACCCCAAGCTGGAATTTTTTTATAAGAATAAGCGCGGTCAAGTTTATTAAAGTCATTCCGAGGAGCATTATATAAGCATTCATAAATATCCTCCACTATCAGTCTTTTTGTATTTTATCATGTTTCTATTTATAATGCAAGGCAAAAATGAAAAGGGGCTTTAGCAGCATAAAAAACATAAATCAAGATATAGTTTTTTTGCAAAAAATAAAAACGCCTTTGAAAAATAGTCATTTGGGGGCGTTTTTTGCTTATAATCATTGACATATTATATAGGTTTATAGTAAAATATATATAATATTACAAAAGAAGGAATGATTGCGATGAAATTTATTAAAGAATTTAAAGAATTTGCAGTAAAAGGCAATGTAATTGATATGGCAGTCGGCGTTATTGTCGGCGGTGCTTTCGGTAAAATTGTATCCTCTCTTGTGAATGATATTGTTATGCCCGCAATCAGTCTTTTAACCGGTAAGGTTAATGTTGCCCAGCTTGCTTATGTTGCAGGGACAAAGGTTGACGGCACCGAGATTTCGCTTAATTACGGGATGTTTTTGCAGAATATCATTGATTTTCTGATAATTGCACTGTGTGTATTTATCGCTGTGAAGTTCCTTGCGAAGCTGCAAAAGCCCAAGACGGCGGAACCCGTAAAAGAGCCGGTGCCTTCAAACGAGGAAAAATTATTATCTGAAATAAGGGATATTTTAAAAGGAAAAGAATAATATGGATAAACTTTTGAGCAAGGTTCAGAAGGCGGTAAGATATACCGGCGGAGAGCTTGGCAGTATAGTTAAGGACAAGGCAAATGTTAAGGTAAGATTTGCCTTTTGTTTTCCTGACATTTATGAAATAGGAATGTCCCATCTGGGACTGAAAATTCTATATCACGGACTGAATAATCGTGATGATGTGTGGGTGGAACGGGTATTTGCTCCATGGACAGACATGGAAGAGCAAATGACAGAAACAAATACTCCCCTTTTCGGACTGGAGAGTAAAGACCCGATAAAAGATTTTGACTTTGTCGGATTTACGCTGCAGTATGAAATGAGTTACACCACAATTCTGCATATGTTAAAGCTTGCGGGGTTGCCTCTTGTTTCTTCGGAAAGAACGGAGGGAATGCCTTTTGTTTGTGCAGGCGGTCCTTGTGCTTTTAATCCCGAGCCGCTTGCCGATTTTATGGATTTTTATTTAATCGGTGATGGTGAGGAAATCTGGCATGAGGTCATTGACGAATATGAAAGCTGGAAGTACGCGGGCGAGCCGCGTGCAGAGTTTTTAAAGAGAATATCCCGGATTGAAGGGATATATGTACCGTCATTTTATGATGTGGATTATAATGAGGATGGCACAATTAAATGTTTTAAACCAAAATATGATTTTGTGCCGGAACAGGTGAAAAAACGCGTTGTCAGGGATTTTGACAAAGCCTATTATCCCGAAAATATGATAGTTCCTTATATGGATATAGTGCACGACAGAATTATGCTTGAGCTTTTCAGAGGATGTATCAGGGGATGCAGATTCTGCCAGGCGGGATTTATCTACCGCCCTATAAGAGAGCGCAGGCCCGAAACGCTTTTAAAGTTTGCGGAAAAGCTTATTGAAAATACAGGGTATGAGGAGATTTCGCTTACCTCACTTTCCTCGAGCGACTATACCTGTCTGCCCGAACTTACGGAAAAGCTACTGGAGCTTACAAATAAGAGCAAAATTAACCTTGCACTTCCCTCGCTGAGAATTGACAATTTCTCAGTTGAGCTTATGAAGAAAATTCAGAGCGTAAGGAAAAGCAGCATAACCTTTGCGCCCGAAGCGGGCACGCAGAGAATGCGCGATGTTATAAATAAAAATATTACTGAAGAAGAAATTTTATACGGTGCAGGAATGGCATTTGAGGGCGGCTGGACAGGCATTAAGCTTTATTTTATGATTGGTCTGCCCACCGAAACTGATGAGGATGCTGCAGGAATTGCATCTCTTGCCGAAAAGGTTTCTGACCTTTACAGTGAAAAAGCGGCTCCGAAAGATTTCAGGCGTGGGAGAATTACTGTCAGCGTATCGTCATTTGTGCCGAAACCAATGACACCATTCCAATGGGAAAGTCAGGACGGGCTTGACCAGCTTCGCAGAAAACAGTCTATAATTCGTGACGGGATAAAGTCCCGCAGAATTGTATATAATTGGCACGAGTCCTATGTCAGTGTGCTTGAGGGAGTTTTCTCAAGAGGTGACAGAAGACTCGGTAAAGTACTGCTTTATGCGCACGAGTCAGGCGCAAAATTTGACAGCTGGGACGAGTTTTTTGATTTTGACAAGTGGACAGCCGCTTTTGAAAAAGCAGAACTTGATATGGATTTTTACACCAAGAGAAAACGCAGTTTTGACGAAATTCTGCCTTGGGATGTTATAGATTGCGGCATAAGCAAGGCGTTCTTTAAACGAGAGTGTGAAAAGGCTTATGCAGGCAAAACTACCGATAACTGCAGACAGTCCTGTGCGGGATGCGGACTTATGGACCGCTGCGAGGTGAAAAATGGCTAAGCATATAATCGAATTTACAAAAGATGAGAGTGTGAAATATGTTTCGCACCTTGACATTGTCAGAATGTTCGGCAGGGCAATGAGAAGAGCGGGTCTGGGCGTCAGCTTTTCGCAAGGGTTCAACCCCCATCCGATTATGAATTTTGCGCACCCTTTGGGTGTAGGAATTTCAAGTGATTCTGAGCTTATCGAGGTAGGGATTGAGGGAGATATTTCTTCAAAAGAAATTTTGGAAAAGCTTTCAGACAAAATGCCCGACGGTTTTAAGCTTAAAGCGGCAAAGCGGTCGGAAACAAAATCGCCCTTTGCTCCGCTTGCATACGCAGGGTACCAAATAGAATTTTTCGGTGAAACGCCGAAAGTAGATAAATTTTTGGCAAAGGATAAAATAGTTACCGAGAAAAAAACCAAAAGCGGAGTTAAGGAAACGGACATCCGCCCGCTTATAAAAAGTGCAAGGGTAACAGAGGAAGAGAGCGGCTGCACAACTATTTATGCAGTGTTAAAATGCGGCGAACCGAATCTTAAGCCTGAGCTTTTTGTTAAGGCGCTTGAGGAATCGGACTGCGGAAGGGCAGAATATTTTAAAATTAAGCGAATAGCGCTGCTTGACGCAGACGAAAAACCGCTTATTGATTTTCGGGAGTGAGAATATGGCTTTTGATATTTCAAAAATAAACAGAATAGTAATAAAGGTGGGCACGTCAACGCTTGCGCATCCAACTGGCAGACTTAATTTGAGAAGAGTTGAATCGCTTGTAAAGGTTATTGCCGACATAAAAAACACGGGCAAGGAAATTGTCCTTGTAAGCTCGGGAGCAATAGGCGTCGGTGCAGGTGTTCTGGGCATGAAGGAGCGGCCGAGGGACACAGTTGCAAAACAGGCGGCAGCGGCAGTCGGACAATGTGAGCTTATGAACGTTTACGGTGAGGAGTTCGGCAAGTACGGTCATACGGTGGCGCAGGTTCTTTTAACCAAAGACGTTGTGGACAATGAAATAAGCAATGTCAACGCACGAAACACCTTCATGAAACTGCTTGAGCTGGGAGCACTCCCGATAGTAAACGAAAATGACACCATTTCCACCGAGGAGGCGGAATTCGGCGATAACGACAATCTTTCTGCTGTGGTGGCGATTCTTTCACAGGCGGAACTTCTGATAATACTTACCGACATTGACGGTGTTTACAGTGCCAATCCGCGCGAGGATTGCAATGCCAAAAAAATTGAAGTTTTAGAGGATATTGACGGTGCCATGAAAAATGCCGGCGGAGCAGGTTCAAGCCACGGTACGGGCGGAATGATTACAAAACTGCAGGCCGCAAAGATTGCTCGAAGCCGCGGGATACATACAGTAATTGCATGTGGGAAAAATCCCAAGGGACTTTATGACCTACTTGAAGGTAAATCATTCGGAACACTAATATAGGGGTGAGGGAAATGACGAATTTGGAAAAGCAGGCGGCGCTTGCGAAAAAAGCTGCCGCACAGCTTTATATGACCTCCGGAGATGATAGAAACAGAGCACTTATGGCTATGGCAGATGCTCTGGAGAATAATTGCCCGAAAATCCTTGAGGCAAATGCTGTCGATATGAAAAACGCCGAGGAAAAAGGGACAAGACAGGCTATGCTCGACAGGCTGAAACTTACCGAGCAGAGAATTTCCGATATGGCGGCAGCCATCAGGGACATAGTAAAATTAGAGGATCCTATCGGTCATACCGAAAGGGCGGTAAAACGCCCTAACGGACTTGTGATAGCCGAAAAGAGAGTGCCGCTCGGAGTTGTGGGCGTAATATATGAAGCTCGCCCAAATGTGACCGCAGATGCGGCGGCACTTGCGATTAAGACTGCCAACGCCGCAATTTTGCGAGGGGGCAGTGAGGCAATAAATTCCAACAAAAAGATTGTTGAGGTTTTAAATGACGCGGTAATTGGGGCAGGTATGCCCGAAGGGGCAGTATCGCTTGTTTGCGATACCGACAGAAAAACCGCTCAGGAAATGATGCGTCTTAACGGGTATATTGATGTTTTAATCCCCAGGGGAGGCGCGGGTCTAATAAAAACAGTTATAGAAAACGCTACCGTTCCTGTCATTGAAACGGGCGTTGGCAACTGCCACACCTTTATTGACAAATCTGCGGATATTGATATGGCGGTAAAAATTGCGGTCAACGCAAAATGCTCAAGACCGTCAGTTTGTAACGCCATGGAAACACTGCTTGTCCATAAAGATATTATGGCGGAGTTTCTGACCAGGCTTTCAGAAGCTATGAGGGAGTATAATGTCAAATTCCGAGCCTGCGAGCAAAGCATAAGTTTTCTTGAAGGGGCAAGTCCCGCGGCAGAGGAAGATTATGAAACAGAGTTCCTTGACTATATACTTGCCGCTAAAGCGGTTAATGGCATAGGCGAAGCGATAGAACATATCAGGAAATATTCGACAGGCCATTCCGAGGCAATAGTAACAAACGATTATGCAAACTCACAAAAATTCACCGACGAAATAGATGCGGCGGCAGTTTATGTAAATGCTTCCACGCGGTTTACGGACGGCGGTTGCTTCGGCCTTGGAGCAGAGATAGGAATAAGCACTCAGAAACTGCATGTAAGAGGGCCGATGGGACTTAAGGCGCTTACCACCATTAAATATGTTATAAGCGGTAACGGGCAAATCAGATAATGAGGTGGGTATGGGGATGGAAGATATAACACTTTGGCTTTGGTATACCATGGCAATGGGCGGCAGCAAGGTGACTGCACGAAAAATGTATGTGGAAACGGGCAGCGTTAAAAAGCTTTATGAGTATACCAGAAGTGACTATAAAAAGTTTGGGCTGAAGGATAATTTGATTGATAAGCTAAGCGACAAGTCGCTTGACGGAGCGGATAGAACTCTCTGGTTTGCTGAAAAGTACGGAGTGAAAATTCTTCCGTTTGACATTGATGAATATCCGGCTCTGCTTAAAAATATTTATGACCCTCCGCTTGTTTTATATGTAAGAGGAACGCATTTTGACCCTGCAAATGAACTTTACATAGCCATAATAGGTACAAGCAAAATCAGCGAGTACGGCAGAAGTATGGCAACCGCTCTTGCAAAGGACCTTGCCGCTGCAGGAGTTACGGTGGTTGGAGGAATGTCAGCGGGGGTTGAAACTGTTGCCCATAAAAGCGCTATTGAGGCGGGAGGATATACGACCGCGGTACTTACAACAGGAGTAAATATGGTTAATCCCAAAAGTAACGCGGAGTTGATGAGAAGAATTTTAAACAGCGGTGCGGTGGTATCTGAATATGGATTTGATGAGCCCTGTTACCCGTCTGCATTTGCTGCAAGAAACCGCATTATAAGCGGACTTTGCGTCGGTACGGTTGTGGTTGAAGCAGCTGCGGGCAGCAGGTCGCTTATGACGGCGAATTTCGCACTTGACCAGGGCAGAGATGTTTTTGCAGTACCCGGAAATGTTGACAAAGCATCTTCGGGAGGAGTAAACGAGCTGCTTAAGGATTCAGCTAAAATGGTAACCAATGTTATGGATATTCTTGAGGATTACAACACTGTTTACCCTGACCTTATAAAAACCGGCGGATTTTCAAGTAATGAGCTGGAATTTGATTTCCCCTCGTCGGACAGTCATGAAACCAATATGGAGAAAACCATACTTACAATTCTCGGCGAAAAGCCTATGAGGTATGACGCGCTTATCGCAAGTACAAGTCTTACGTCCTCACAGCTTAACGGAACGCTTACAATGCTTGAAATTATGGATAAGATTACTCAGGATAAGTTTGGAAATTACAAGATAAAATAGCAGCGGCGATGCCGCCCGGGCACCGCCGTTACCTCAAGAGAACTTAGTTATCGCAGCAGCAGCAAAGGATTACGAGAATTAAAATAATCCAGAGGAAACCATTATTATCGTCGCCAAAAATGTTACCTAAACAACACATACAGAATTGCCTCCTAAAATTTAGTGTAGGAAAGTTTTAAAGCTATCCTCAGTATCAATCTATTCATTTTGGCGATTTTGGTGACAGTAAAAAGTAATTGAAAGGAATAAAAAATGAGAGCTATAATCACAGTTATCGGAAAAGATACAAAGGGAATAATCGCAGGAGTCAGCAGTTATCTTGCTTCGGCAGATATAAATATACTTGACATTTCGCAAACAATAATGCAGGGTTATTTCACCATGATAATGCTGGTTGACCTAAAAGATGCAAAAGAAGATTTTAATAAGATTTCCGAAAACCTTTCAGAGGTCGGGGAGAAGCTTTCTGTTAATGTCAGAATTCAGCATGAAGATATTTTTAACTCTATGCACAGAGTTTAGGGTGGTGGAAGAATGATTAGCAACAGAGAGATAATTGAAACCATAGAAATGATATCAAACGAACATCTTGATATCAGAACAATTACAATGGGAATTTCACTTGCAGATTGCGCAGACGAGGATATGAACAAAATCTGCACCAAAATATATGATAAAATTACAAAACGTGCCGAAAATCTTGTTAAATGCGGTGAGGATATTGCAGGGGAGTATGGCATACCGATAATAAACAAGCGTGTGTCCGTATCGCCAATTTCTCAGGTTGCCGCGGCATCTAAGGAAAGCCCGATTGCGATAGCAAGGGCACTTGACAGGGCGGCAAAGGAAATCGGCGTTAATTTTATAGGTGGCTACACAGCTCTTGTGCAAAAGGGTTATACGGAAAGTGACCGCAGACTTATCGAATCAATTCCGCAGGCACTTACCGAAACGGAAAGAGTTTGTTCGTCAGTTAACATCGGCAGTACCCGTGCGGGAATAAATATGGACGCCGTAAAACAGATGGGTCAGATAATAAAGGATGCTGCATTTTTGTCAAAGGACAACGGGTGTATGGCTTGTGCCAAGCTGGTTGTGTTTTGTAATGCGGTTGAGGATAATCCATTTATGGCAGGCGCATTTTTAGGTGCAGGCGAGCCGGAATGTGCAATAAATGTCGGTGTCAGCGGACCCGGTGTTGTGCATAGTGCTCTCAAAAAAATCGGCAAAAACGCAGGATTCGGAGAGGTTTCGGAAACCATTAAAAAGACGGCGTTTAAGATAACTAGAATGGGTCAGCTTGTGGCGGAGGAAGCTTCAAAAAGACTCGGAACAGAATTTGGTATAGTGGATTTATCACTTGCGCCTACGCCTGAAATCGGCGACAGCGTGGCACATATTTTAGAGGAAATGGGACTTGAAAAATGCGGTACCCACGGAACAACCGC
>JBAYOS010000029.1:0-12546 GCA_041678125.1 Monoglobales bacterium | reverse complement strand
ATGAAGTTCCTCCCTCAGGAAACAATCGACGGTTCTATCGTTGCAGGTTTCACATTTGATAACTACGATAAAGTTATTAACGTATTTGATACTCCCGCTATGAAAGAACTTCTTTCTCTTGTAAGAAGCTGGTATCAGGCAGGCTACATTAAACATGATGCGGCTACCTCTACAAGTGATGCCGACATTTGGAAGGTTAATAATTATCTGGGAGGCCATGGCGAATGGCTCCCATACTATGGTGTGGAAACACCCGATGATGACCCGCTGAAACCGATTTACGCTCTTAAACTCTGTGAGCCAACAATGGCTACATCTCAGGTTACAGCGTGCGGTCTTGCAATGCCTGCAACTTGTGTTAACCCTGAAAAGACAATGGAATTCATCAACCTCATTTACAATGATGAATATGTAAGAAACACTATCGCTTACGGTATAGAAGGAAAACACTGGCTCCCCGACGGCGATACTCACTACAAACTTCCCGAGGGAGCTACAGCACTTAAAGATACAGGATACCTTTCATCAATCGCTGTTACAGGTAACCGTTATATCTTAAGAGTTGCTCCCAACACACCTGCTGACATTTGGGAAAAATATCAGGAATTCAACGAAATTTCCAAAAAATCGGGTGCTATCGGCTTCTCATTTGACCCACAGCCTGTTGAAGGTCAGATTGCAGCTGTAAACAATGCTTACAATGAATACTTCAAATCACTCATCGTAGGTGCTGTTGACCCTGAAGTTAAACTTCCTGAGTTCTTAAACAAAATCAAATCTGTCGGTGCTGATGCTATTATCGCGGAAGCGCAAAAACAGTATGATGCTTGGAAAAAACTTAAAAAATAATTTTTAAAAATTATATAAAAAGTGGTGTAATGCGACTGTATTACACCACTTTTATTTTTTTATCTGTTATTTTGATTTTTTTCTGCAATAAGCTGCTTTAGCTTTTCAAGAGCGTTCTCAAGCGTTCCCGATTCATTTATAAGCCCGCACTCTACCGCTTCATCCCCGTAAATAACAGTCCCCGCGTCATTGGCAAGGTTTGACGTAGCGAGCATAAGCTCCTTCAATTTCTCCTTTTCAATGTTTGAATGGCTGACTATAAAGTTAAGCACCCTGTCCTGCATTTTTATCAGATAGTCAAATGATTGGGATGTGGAAAGCACTATTCCGCTTGTTCTTACGGGGTGAATCGTCATTGTTGCCGAGTGTGCGATAAACGAATAATCCGCCGAAACAGCGAGCGGAACGCCTATACTATGGCCGCCTCCGAGCACAAGAGAAACCGTGGGTTTGCTTGTTCCCGCAATCAGCTCAGCTATTGCAAGTCCTGCCTCAACATCGCCGCCCATAGTGTTTAAGAGCACCAGAATTCCTTCAATTTTCTCGTCCTCCTCTATTGCCACCATAAGCGGAATAAGGTGTTCGTATTTTGTTGTCTTATTGTCGCCCGGAAGCTCCATGTGTCCTTCAATCTGCCCGATAATGGAAATGCAGAAAAGATTTCCGTGCTTTCCCTTTATATTCATTGACCCGAAGTCCCTTATGTTTTTTTCTCCGTTTTTTTCATCTGCCATTATTCCTGTCCCCTTCCATCAGAAAAATTTATTTTTTTCTATTGCTATCCTGTTTATTTTTTGATATAATAACAAATATATTCATAAAAATAAAATTTTCGGAAAAGAGGTGCGGCACAATGCCAATTACAATATCTAACGAACTTCCAGCAAGAAAAGTCCTTGAAAGCGAAAATATATTTGTCATGTCTCAGCGCAGAGCCGCAAGTCAGGACATTCGTCCGCTGAAAATTCTTATTTTAAATCTCATGCCCAAAAAAATCACAACGGAAACACAGCTTTTAAGGCTGCTCAGCAACACTCCGTTGCAGGTTGAAATAGATTTGGTGCGTTTAAGCTCTCACCAGTCAAAAAATACTTCTGAGGAACATCTGCTGCAGTTCTACAATACTTTTTCCGAAGTGAAAAATAATAAATATGACGGTATGATTGTGACGGGAGCACCTGTTGAACAGCTTCCTTTTGAGGAGGTGGATTATTGGGACGAGCTCTGTTCAATTTTCGAATGGACAAAAACCAATGTTACAAGTACCTTCCATATATGCTGGGGTGCGCAGGCAGCGCTCTACTATCATTACGGCGTTAACAAATTTCCGCTTGAAGAAAAACTCTCCGGTGTATATAAACACAGGGTTACACGCAAAAACTCCAAGCTCTTGCGCGGTTATGACGATGTTTTTTATGCACCACATTCCAGATATACGACAGTAAAACGCGAAGATGTTCTGCGTGCAAAGCTTGCGATTTACTCTGAAAGCGATAAGGCCGGAGTATATATCGCGGCCTCTAAGGGCGGAAAACAGATTTTTGTGACGGGTCATTCTGAGTATGACACAACAACGCTTCACGAGGAATATATCCGCGATTTGGGCAGGGGGCTTAATATTAAAATTCCCGAAAACTATTACCCGGATGATAACCCCCAAAAAAAGCCGATTGTTTCATGGAGAAGCCACGCGAGCCTTCTGTTTTCTAACTGGCTCAACTATTATGTATATCAGGTTACACCCTTTAATCCTGATAAAATCAAATGATTTAACGGTATTAATTTCTGATGTTCGGCAAAAAACAGGAAAAAAATGTTGACAAACGGTATATCCTATTGTATAATAGAATGTGCACTTTGTATCTTATTGAGATATTTATTTGATTGGGAGGTGACTGCTTTGCTTAGAACATACCAGCCTAAAAAAAGACAGAGAAAAAAAGAACACGGTTTCAGAAAAAGAATGTCAACATCCAGCGGCAAAAAAGTTTTGGCACGCAGAAGACTGAAAGGTAGAAAAACCTTAACAGCATAAGATTTGCCGGCGAAGGTAAATCTTATGATTCTGTTTTAAAGCGGGCACTATATGTCTCGCTTTTTTTAGTTTACAATGAAACATACAATATCTTTAAACAGAAATGGAATGTTTCAACGCTTATACTCAAAAGGTGCAAGCTGCAGTGATAAGAACATTGTAATTTATCTTTTGCCCAACAAAAGGCCGTTTAACAGACTTGGAATTACGGTAAGCAAAAAAACAGGCGGCGCAGTTGTCAGAAACCGCGTAAAACGCCTGATTCGTGAATGCTACAGATTGAATGAAGAAAAACTGAAATCGGGTTATGATATTGTTGTAGTGGCAAGGCGACAAATTATAGAATCCGATTTTCACGGTGTGCAGGCTTCCTTTTTGGCGCTTGCAAAAAAACTGGACATGCTGGTGCCGACAGATGAATAAGTTGGCTCTTGCCTTGATTGCTTTTTACAGAAAACAGATTTCTCCGAATAAGCCGCCCTGTTGCAGGTTTACGCCTACTTGTTCGGAATATGCGCTGCAGGCTTTTGAAAAATATAACTTTTTTAAAGCTTTATGGCTTTCTATGTGGCGGCTGCTTAGATGTAATCCGCTCTTCAAAGGCGGATATGACCCCTTGCCATAACTACGAAAGGTTGGAAGAAAACTATGTTTGAATGGTTAGGAATACCTCTCGGTTGGCTCCTTAAGATAATATATCAGTTTGTGGAGAATTACGGAGCTGCCATAATTATATTTACGATTGTAACAAAATTTATACTGTTCCCTCTGTCTTTAAAACAGCAGAAAACAATGGCGCAGACTCAGATTATTAAACCAAAGCTTGACGCTCTGCAGAAGCAGTATGGTGACAATAAGGAAAAATTCAGCGAAGAAAGCATGAAACTGTACAAAAAACATGGTATCAGTCCGTTCTCCGGTTGTCTTCCCATGCTCATTCAGCTTCCGATAATTCTTGCACTTTATTATGTAATTAAAGAGCCCCTGCACTATATCTGGGGACAGACGGAAGCGGTTATTGCACAGCTTTGCGCTGAAAACGGAATAGAAGTTGTTAAAAACGGAACTCATCAAATTGCATTAACTGCAAAATTTGCCGCAGAAGGCAAACCCTTTGCAATAAACTACAACTTTTTAGGTCTTGACCTTTCAAGAACTCCAACACTTAAACAGATTGATTTTATTTGGATTATTCCCGCTCTCGCAGGTCTTACAACATGGCTTTCTTCAAAGCTTATGAGTGCCGGAACACAAAAGAAAGAGGAAAAAGCAAACAAGCGTCCTCCCCGTCCCGGTGAAAAAGACCCCACTCAAACCACAAACGCGATGATGAACATTATGCCCTTTATGACTGTGTGGTTTGCTTTCATGCTGCCGGCAGGTGTTGGTCTTTACTGGATTGCCAGCAACATTTTCCAGCTCGGTCAGCAATATGTACTTAACAGATATTACGTTCCTAAGATAAGGGAAAGGATGGCTATAGAAAATGAAGAACTCGACTCCGCTCGTAAAGGAAGGAAAAACCCTGGACGAGGCAATAAATCAAGGTCTAAGTGAACTTGGCCTTACAAGAGAAGAAGCTGAAATTGAAATAATAGACGAAGGCAGCAAAGGTTTTTTGGGTATTGGTGGAAAAGAAGCCTGCGTTCGTATTTACGGCAAAATATCCCCCGAAAAAAAAGCGGTGAAATTTCTCTCCTCAATGGTTTCAAGAATCTGCGACGATGTTGAATATGAAGTTGAAACAGACAGCGACGGCAGAGTAGTTATCACCATGAGCGGCCCTAATATGGGAATTTTAATCGGAAGACACGGAGATACTCTGGATGCTCTCCAGTATCTTACAAGCCTTTATATTAATAAGGTAAGCTCCGAATATGTAAAAATTATTCTCGACACTGAAAATTATCGTGCAAAACGAAAGGAAACTCTCGTTAAACTTGCACGCAGACTCGGCTCTCAGGTTGTTAAAACGGGTACAAGTGTAACTCTTGAGCCGATGAGCCCGGGAGAAAGAAGAATTATACATTCAACCCTCCAGAACAACAAGCTTATTCAGACTGTAAGTATTGGCGAAGAACCAAACAGAAGAGTAGTAATCCAACACATATAGGAGGCGCTGGTGTATGAAAGTCAGAACGAGATTTGCTCCGAGTCCTACAGGCTATATGCATATCGGCAACCTGCGTACAGCGCTTTACGCTTACCTGCTTGCCAAGCATAACGGCGGCGATTTTATCCTCCGAATTGAGGATACCGATCGTGAAAGATATGTGGACGGGGCAGTTGACTTAATTTATAGAACTCTTAAGGAAACGGGCCTTATTCATGATGAAGGTCCAGACATCGGCGGAGACTATGGACCCTATGTTCAAAGCGAGCGTCGTGATATTTATGTAAAATATGCTCATGAGCTTGTTAAAAAAGGCGGAGCTTATTACTGTTTCTGCGACAAGGAAAGACTTGATAACCTAAGAAGTATTCAGGAGGCTTCCAAGCTTCCGACAAAATATGACGGATATTGCAGAAACCTTTCCGACGAAGAGGTTGAAGAAAAATTAAAATCGGGTATCCCCTATGTTATCAGGCAAAAAATGCCCATAACGGGAACAACTTACTTTGACGATATGATTTACGGCAGAATTACTGTTGAGAACTCTGTTCTCGATGATAACATTTTATTAAAATCCGACGGTATGCCGACATATAACTTTGCAAACGTTATTGACGACCACCTGATGGAGATTACACATGTTATCCGCGGCAGCGAATATCTGTCGTCAACACCTAAATACAATCTCCTCTATGATGCATTCGGCTGGGAAAAACCGGTGTATATTCATTGCCCGCCGGTAATGAAAAATGCTACCGAAAAATTATCCAAGCGTAACGGTGATGCATCTTATGAAGATATGATTGCAAAAGGGTATCTTAAAGATGCGGTGCTTAACTTTATTGCACTTTTAGGCTGGAGTCCGGGTGGCGACAGAGAAATTTTCACTTTAGAGGAGCTTATTGAAGCCTTTGACCCCAACGGCATAAATAAGTCCCCGGCTATTTTCGATTCGGTTAAGCTGAATTGGATGAACGGCGAGTATATCAAAAAAATGTCCGAAGAGGAGTTTTTGAATGCGGCTCTGCCTTATATAAAACAATCGGTTAAATCTGACGCAAACTTTGCTGAAATTGCAAAGCTTCTGCATCAGAGAATTGAAATCCTGTCCGATATTCCCGAGCAAATTGATTTTATTGACGCTCTGCCCGAGTATAACATCGAAATGTATACTCACAAAAAGATGAAAACAGATGCGGCTATTTCTCTTGAGGTTTTGAAGAAGGCAATCCCTGTCATTGAGGGAATTACCGACTGGACCGAAGAGGGTATCCACGAGGCTCTGTTTGCACTTATTGCCGAGATGGGCGTCAAGAACGGAACTGTGCTTTGGCCGGTTCGTACAGCTCTTTCAGGCAAACAGTTTACGCCGGGCGGTGCGATTGAAATAGCCTATCTCCTCGGTAAAGAGGAATGCATTTCAAGAATGAAAATAGGTATAGAAAAATTATCATAACAAAAAAGCCGCCAAACGCGGCTTTTTTGTTAGCACAGGTGGTGACTTGTTTTGAAAATTATTGATGCGCATGCCCATATTTTTCCCACAAAAATTGCGGCAAAAGCTACAAAGTCCATAGGCAGTTTTTATGAGTCGGATATGTTTGCAGATGCAAGCGTGAAAAATCTAACCTCCGCAGGGGATAAAATAGGTGTGGAAAAATATCTTGTATGCTCCTCCGCAGTAACTCCCGATCAGGCATATAATATAAATGAATTTATCGGGGCAGAGTGCAAAAAGGAACCGAGGTTTTTGGGGTTCGCGGCACTTCATCCGCTGATGAAAGACTATAAAGAAGAACTCGCCCACGCGCTTTCACTCGGACTCAAAGGAGTTAAAATACATTCAGATTTTCAAAAGGTTGATATTGACGACTCCTGCTCCATAGACTTTTACCGGGAATTTGCAAGAAACAGTCTGCCTGTGCTCTTTCATATGGGTGACTCGCGTTATGACCATTCCTCCCCCGACAGGCTTGCAAGTTTAATGCGCAAGGTTCCCGATCTTGTGGTTTTTGCGGCTCATTTCGGCGGATATATGAATTGGGACAAGGTGGCACTTCTTGAGCCGAACGAAAATCTTTATTTTGACACCTCAAGCTCACTTGCCATCATTGAAAAGAATATGGCTCTCAGACTTAATGAAAAATTCGGTGTGGAAAAATTCTTTTTCGGCACCGACTTTCCCATGTGGAACCCCGAAGAAGAAATAAAACGGTTATACTCACTGGGACTGTCTCAAAATGAGAATAGGAAAATTCTCTATGATAATTTTGCAAACTTTTTTAAATTATAAAAGCCTGTCTTTTAGACAGGCTTTCTTTTATTGATGATATAATTTTTTCGTCTGATACTGTGGCTCGTAAGTTATATTTACGCCAAGCTTTTTAAATACTTTTTCGTCAACATGGGATAAAATCACTGTTGAATGAGCCTCACTGCCCTTAAGCTTTGACAACTGCTCAAGCGCAAGTGCCGCCGTTTCATCAGTAGACGCACAAATTGCAAGCGCAATTAAGATTTCATCCGAATGAAGCCTTGGATTTTGGTTTCCCATGTGATTTATTTTAAGATGCTGTATAGGTTTTATTGCCGAACAGGATATGAGGGTCACATCATGATCAATTCCGCCCAAAACCTTGAGTGTATTAAGCAAAAGAGCCGCTGATGCTCCAAGCAGTGCCGAAGTTTTTCCCGTAACCATTCGTCCATCAGGCAGTTGAAGCGCCGCCGCGGGACCGTCTGTTTGTTCACCCTTCTCAATCGCCGCCGCAATTACAGGTCTGTCAGCCTTTGTGATGTTCAGCTGGTTCATTAAAAGCTCAATTTTATAAACCTCCGTCTGGTCGGCAAGCCCCTCACGCTGGGCAGTGCAGCTGTTACAATATCTGCGGATTATTTCCTGCTTTGCCGCCTCTTTTACAGCATCGTCGTCGTTGATACAAAAGCCCGCCATATTAACGCCCATATCGGTTGGGCTTTTATAGGGTGACTCCCCTAATATTTTTTTAAACATTGCATTTAATACAGGAAAAATCTCTATATCCCTGTTGTAGTTTACCGTTGTTTCCCCATACGCTTCAAGGTGGAAGGGGTCAATCATATTAAGGTCATCAAGATCTGCCGTTGCTGCCTCATACGCAAGGTTGACGGGATGCTTGAGCGGCAAATTCCATATCGGGAAGGTTTCGAATTTTGCATACCCCGCCTTAATTCCGTTTCTGTAATCATGGTAAAGCTGGGACAGACAGGTAGCAATCTTGCCGCTTCCCGGTCCCGGTGCCGTAACAACAACAAGCTTGCGCGTAGTCTTTATGTAATCATTTCTCCCATATCCGTCGTCACTTACTATAAGGGGGATGTCTGCGGGATAGTTGGGTATAATATAGTGCTTGTACACATCCACTCCCAGATTTTTAAGGCGTTTTTCAAAGCAGTCCGCCGCAGGCTGGGCCTGATAATGCGTGATTACAACACTGCCGACATAAAGGCCGATTCCCCGAAATGCGTCGATAAGTCTTAACGCCTCAAGGTCGTAGGTTATACCAATGTCTCCGCGGCGCTTATTTTTCTCAATAGCATCGGCACTTATGGCAATGATAATCTCCGCCTGGTCTTTAAGCTGCAGAAGCATTTTAACCTTACTATCAGGCTCAAATCCCGGCAAAACTCTTGATGCATGATAATCGTCAAAAAGTTTGCCGCCAAACTCAAGATAAAGCTTGCCGCCGAACATATCAATTCTTTCTAAGATTTTCTCAGATTGCAGTTTTAAATATTTTTCGTTGTCAAATGCAGTTTTTGTCATGTTTTCCCCCTATATCAAAGTGAATATATAAAAATAAAAAGCGTCTCTGTTGCGGAGACGCTTTTTTTGGTGCCCTATTTATTATAACACCGGTACGACCTAAAATCAAGAGACAATTCAAAAAAATTCTACAAATTATTACACATACTATCGTAATTTTTCACAACTCAAACGTAAAGTGTAAATATTTATACATAGAAATGCATAAAAAATGTATAAAATCAAAAAAAGGTATTGACAAGTTAAAAAAAAATGATATAATAGGTTCATACATAAATATATGGAGGATTGATAAAAATGAAAAAGGTTTTATCCATAGTATTGGCACTGGCACTTATTATTGCTGTTTGCGCAGGATGCGGAGCAAAAACAGAAGATACAACTCTTAAAATGGGCACAAACGCCGCTTTCCCTCCCTATGAATATAAAGAGGGCGACAAATTTGTCGGCATCGACGTTGAAATTGCTGATGCTATCGCAAAAGAGCTGGGTATGACACTTGAAGTTGTGGACATGGAATTTGATTCCATTATCCCTGCAGTTCAAAAGGGCGAAGTAAGCTTCGGTATGGCAGGAATGACAGTTACAGACGAGCGTAAGCTTGAAGTTGACTTTACATCAAGCTATGCAACAGGCGTTCAGGTTGTTATTATTCCCGAAGGCTCCGACATTGCTTCTCTCGATGACCTTCAGGGCAAAAAAATCGGCACACAGCTGGGAACAACCGGCGATATGTACGCTAAAGACGACTACGGCGAAGAATCTGTAACAAGCTACGGTAAAGGTGCTGACGCTGTTATTGCTCTTAAAGGCGGCGACGTTGACGCAGTTATCATTGACAACGAGCCTGCAAAAGCTTTTGTTGCTCAGAATGCCGGCCTTAAAATTCTTGACACAGAATATGCAGTTGAAGACTATGCGATTGCAGTTTCAAAAGAAAATAAAGAGCTTTTAGGAAAAATCAATGCAGCTCTTGAAAAGCTTACTGCTGACGGTACAGTTGACAGCATTATAGCAAAATACATAAAAGCTGAATAATTAACAATTAAGTTCTGTAAAAGCAGGCGAGAAATTTGCCTGCTTTTACAGTTTATTTCTCTTTATGGAGCAGCTATTTCAGCGGCAAAATTATTTGCAGTTTAAATAACAGCTTGATAGAAAGGATTTGACTTATATATGACAAAAAAGAAAATTTGGCTGATTGCCGTTTCCGCTCTTTTGCTTATCGCTATAGCTGTGGGCGCTACCGTGGCAATATCGAGAAGCTCGGTTGCCGAAGTCAATATAGAAACAGCTCAAAACATTGTCAATGATCAGTTTGACGCTATGGCGGGCACAAAACCCCTCAAAGCTATTGCGGAGAAAAATTTTATAAACGTAACCTCCCTCTCCTACGGTGATGAAAAGGACATTATTTTGGAGTGCACCGTTGACACCATCGACGCATACAGTGTGATTTCTTCTGAATATAACCGTTTTTTAAGCAGCGATGTAAAAAAGAAAAACGGAACAATGTTTAAATCGGCACTTGATTTTAAATTGGAATTCGAGGATGAAATAACCAAACTTTTGCAGTCTGCCCCCAAAAAGAGCAGTAGTATTTCAATTGTTCTATATGATACCAAAAACGGTATAGCTCTTTATTCCTCTGATGAGGTTGTGAATATAGTTTTCGGCGGAATAATTGACCTTAAAAATGAGATTTTGGGGATAAATGCGGAAAATGTCGGCAAAGGGCTTGTTGAGTGTATTCAGGCTGACTATTCCTTCCAAAAGCCTGACACCGCGAATCGTCTGGGCAGGATTATAAACAAAATCAAAAAAGACTTTAATCAGAACTTTCTTGAGTATGACAGGTGGAAAACCATCACAACAGGTCTTTGGACTACTATAAAGCTTACAATTCTTGCGCTTATTATCGGTATCATTCTCGGATTTTTAGTGGCATTTATCAGGGTTACATACATAAAAACCACAAAGCACGGAATTCTCCTTCGAATATTGAACTTCATTTCCGAGCTTTATCTCTCAATTACACGCGGAACTCCTGTCGTTGTGCAGATAATGATTATTTACTTTGTAATTTTCATGCCGATAGGACTTGACAAGTTTATTGCGGCGGTTATATGTTTCGGACTGAACTCAGGTGCCTATGTTGCGGAAATTGTCCGCGGCGGTATCATGAGCGTTGATGACGGGCAGACAGAGGCGGGCAGAAGTCTCGGATTCAACTATATGCAAACAATGTGGTATATCGTATTCCCGCAGGCATTTAAAGCGGTGCTCCCCGCCCTTGCAAACGAATTTGTCGTTCTTTTAAAGGAAACCTCAATCGCTTTCTATATCGGTCTCGGCGACCTGATGTACTCGGTAAACGCAATTCGTGCTGCAACCTACAGCCCGTTTATGCCGCTTGTTGCCGCAGCCTTAATTTACCTTGTTATGGTGCTTGTACTGTCCAAGCTTGTAAGTATTCTGGAAAGGAGGCTGAGAAACAGTGAAAGATAATATTATCATAAAAACAGAGCAGCTTTCCAAATGTTTTAAAGGCTCAATCCACGCACTGAAAAATGTTAATACTGAAATTAAAAGGGGCGAGGTTGTTGTTATAATCGGCCCGTCAGGCTCGGGAAAATCCACATTCCTGCGTTCCTTAAATCTCCTGGAGGAGCCTACAGATGGTCATATTTTAGTTGATGGAATTGACATTTTAAATCCTAAAACGGACATAAATATTATGCGCCAGAAAATGGGCATGGTTTTTCAGCATTTTAATTTGTTCCCCCATATGACCATACTCCAAAACCTTTCGCTCGCACCTATTAAGCTTCTTAATATGACCAAAGAGGATGCGCATAAAAAAGCGATGGAGCTTCTCGCAAGGGTTGGTCTTGCCGACAGAGCAGAGGCTTACCCCTCTCAGCTTTCAGGTGGTCAGAAACAGCGTGTCGCTATTGTTCGTGCTCTTTGTATGAGCCCTGAGGTTATGCTTTTTGATGAGCCTACAAGCGCTCTCGACCCCGAAATGGTGGGCGAAGTTTTATCCGTTATGAAACAGCTCGCCAAAGAGGGTATGACAATGGTTGTGGTTACGCACGAAATGGGGTTTGCCCGTGAGGTTGCCGACAGAGTAATTTTTATGGCTGAAGGGCAGATTGTTGAAGAAGGAACTCCCGAAGAAATCTTCTCCTCCCCCAAAGACGAACGGACAAAACAGTTTTTACAGAATATACTATAAAAAAATGTCTTACCATATCAAAAGGGCTATAAACCAAAGAAAAATCTCACGACTGTGAGGTTTTTTGTTATATATTAGTATTGAGCAGATGTTAACTATTCATAATTTACTGCCTTTTTGCGTTCCGGAGTATTTTAACATCCCCTTTTTTATTTTTACTATTGCAAGATTATAAGATTAATGATAAAATAATATATAATTATAAAAAGTCAGTCGCGATTACCTGACTTAAAACAAAACAAGGAGAGAAAATCAATGAAATTTACCAAAACAAGAAAAATCGTCTTTATTGGAACGGTGGCTGCAATTTACGCCGTTTTATCTCTGATGCCCGGTATATCGGTGCTGACCTTCGGACCCGTTCAGCTCAGAATTGCCGATGCGCTTTGCGTGCTCGCTTTAATTTCCCCATGGGCAATACCGGCACTTACGCTCGGCTGTTTTTTGACCAATCTTGCAAGCCCGATGATGGCAGTGGACCTTCCTTTCGGCACACTTGCAACATT
>JBAYOS010000028.1:0-12653 GCA_041678125.1 Monoglobales bacterium | reverse complement strand
CGGACCACCAGGTACCGAAAACCGGATTTATAACCTGCTCCGTGCGGCTAATTAAGAATTATATCACATAAATCCTTAATTGTCAATAGAAAATTACGCCTTTTTTATGCGAACGGTTTTGATTTCATAAGGCTTCATAGTTAGGTCAAAAGCATCATTCCGAGCCTTGATTTTTCCTATATCCTCTGTTTCAATAAAGTTTGTTTCGGCAGCCTCTTTGATTTCAAAACCTGTTTTTATTTCAGCGCGCGTTCTTCTGCCCCACGCTTCATAAATTCTTACGATAATATCCTCACCGTCGCACGCCTCTTTAACAGACGAAATAACTACATTTTCTCTGTCTGACGAAATAAAGCTGTAGCTTTCGGGCAGACTTCCCGTTCCCTCTGCTTTAACGGCAATCAATGGGCAGTTCAGGCTGAACGCCTCTTTAACGACTCCCGCCTCCTGCCAGCTGCCCTCGTGCGGCATGATTGAATAGGTGAACTCGTGTTTTCCGATGTCCGCCTGTTCATTCGGATATGTTCCGCATTTTAAAAGTGTCAGTCCCATATTACTGTCGTGAATGTCGCATCCGTATTTGCAATCGTTTAAAATCGCAACACCGTAACCGTTTTCGGATAAATCCATCCATTTATGCGCACAAACCTCAAATTTTGCAATATCCCACGATGTGTTGGTATGAGTGGGGCGTTCCACTGCGCCATACTGAATTTCATAGCTTGCCCTGCCTGCGTCAATATCAACAGGGAAAAGCGCACGCAAAATTATATGGTGCTCATTCCAGTCAATGTCGTTCTTTATATCCACTCTCGGACTGTTTGCGTAAACGGTTACAGTCTGCCTAATTGTGGAACTCATAAACTTCTTTGTAATTACAACCGAAGCACTGCAGGGAGTATTTTCGCCGAGTTTAATGCTTTCCAACTCGTCAACCTCCCATTTCTGTTCGGGATAATATGCACACATCTCCCAGTTATCGAACTTAAACGGATGGTCGTCATACGCATAAAGCACATTGCCGCGCTCGCCCGATTTTAATACTTCACGCCCGTTCTTTTTGTCATAAATTCTTGAGAAAGTTCCCTTATTATCAATTTCCAATATGAAAAAGTCATTTTCCATATATTTTTCGGTTACATTGATTGACTTCTCAGGTGCTTTGCCAGAAACTATTTTATATCCGTAAGCAGGCACGTTTTCGGCAAAAATTTCCTCCCCGTCAACAGTTACCGCCTCACTTCTTACAAAGCTTGTGGGGTTATAGACAAGCACACCTTTTCCCGAAACATTTTTTGCAATTGCTTCTATCGCATGGGCGGAAATTGTGCTTCCCTCGGAAATTACTTCTTTGTAATCCCTGTCCGAATCGTCATAAACCTCTTTTATAGAGGAGCCGGGGATAATGTCGTGGAACTGGTTAAGCAGCACCTTTTCCCACGAATTATAGATGCTTTCCTTGGGATATTCCCCGCCGTTCAAATGCTTGTTAATAAGCGAAACCGTTTCGGTGTGCTGGAGCAAAAATTCGCACAGTCTGTTGAATTTTTTATTTTTAGCCATGCTGGTGTATGTTCCGCGATGCATTTCAAGGTAAAGCTCGCCCACCCATTTGGGCACTTTTTTACCTTTGACATTTTCCTTAATTCTGCCAAGACAGTCCGCCGCTTTTGTCAGTCTTGTCGTAGGCACTCCGGGAATTGATTTTGCTGTTCTGCGCTGAAATTCCAGCATTTCCTCAGTAACTCCGCCGCCGCCGTCACCAAAACCGAAGCTTGTGATTATTTCGTTATTTATATCCTTCTGATGATATTTTCTCCATGAATATTCAAGTGTATGCGGCTGAATATGCGCATTATAAGCGGAATATCTCTCTATATTATCAAGCTTCACCTGCGGCTGGGCGCCGATTATAAACTGCGTGAAAATCTCAGTTCCGTCGATTCCCTGCCAGTTAAATGTGTCGTAAGGCATGGTGTTGTATTCATTCCAGCTTATTTTTGACGTAACAAACGTGTCAACCCCCGATTTTTTAAGAATCTGCGGCATTGCGGCAGAATATCCGAAAACATCGGGCAGCCACAAAATCTTTGAATCTATGCCGAATTCTTCTTTAATAAACCGTTTCCCGTGGAGAATCTGTCGAATAAGGCTCTCGCCGCTTGAAAGGTTGCAGTCCGCCTCAAGCCACATTGCGCCTTCAACTTCCCATCTGCCCTCTTTAACCTTTTCCTTTATTTTTTCGTAAAGCTCAGGCTCTTCCTCTTTTACAAACTTGTAAAGCTGAGGCTGACTTGAAGTGAAAATACATTCGGGGTATCTGTCCATCAGGTCAATTACCGACGAAAAACTGCGGACGGTTTTTGCGCGGGTCTGTTCAAGAGTCCAAAGCCATGCCACGTCAATATGCGTATGTCCGACGCATCCGACAACCGGGCCTCCCTCGCGGTAACCGCAATATTTTCCGTAGAATTCTTTTTCAAGATAGTCGTTCGCCGATTTTGCCGATTTTAAATATTCCTCCGAGCCCGCAATTCTTATATCAAGCATATTAAGCGCATCGATAAGGTAGGTTTCGATCTTAATTCTGTAATCATTGTCTTCAGGATGCATTTCTGCCGCAATAAGAGCGGTTTTTAAGTTATAATAAAGATTCTGAAGCTCCGGATTATGTATATAAAGCACCGGACGGATTACCGTTTTAAACTGCTGCATAGCCGAATATGCAAGGAGTTCAACAGTGAATTTTTCGCCTGCTTTGGCTTTTTTGCTCAAATAAATAAGTCTATGATTTACATCTATTCCGCAGGCAATATGACCGTTCACATAGGCCGCCATCTGCGTTTCGGACATCGCCCAGCTTGTGCGGGCAGTTTCCTTAAATTCGATTACCGCTATCTCCCCCTCAAAGTTTTCAGGGATTGTAACATCAAATTTAAACCAGCCCCAGACGTCATATCCTCCCCATTCCTTGCCGTCATACCTGTCCCATTTTTCAGGTCTTTGCTTCCCCTCGGCAACATATATATCGGCAATCTCAACAGGGGATGTGCGAATGGTTCCTTCTATAAAATTCAAATATTCCTTCGTTCTCTCGACAATAAAGTTTGGCATAATATTTTCCCTCCAAAGAAAAATTGTGGTATAATCTTCTTTTGATTATACCACAATCAGCCGTTAAGTCAATAAATTTTACTCAAAAATCTCTGATGAGTCTGTTCCCTTTGCGGAATTTTGGGATTACAACACTCAACTCATGCGCAAGCTGACGGAGCTTCCAGTTAAGCCCCCATTCATCGGTTGTGTATTCCATGCTGGGCTCCCACCCAAGTCTTGAATCCTCGCGGACAAGCGGTATTGTTGCCTCAACATTTGCTTTTTCATCCAATAAAATTTTTTCAATTTCGTCTAATAAAGCTTCAGCATTTTCAGACGTTTCCGCAACGTGAAGCTTCTGCTGCAGGATATAAAAATTCTTTAAATTTATTACCGTCAAGGTTGTTCGATAGATAAACTCAGCGAGAAGCTTTAATCTTTCAAGCGCTTTGTTAGGATTTTTGACTGCTTTTAAAACTTCAAGCCCCCCAAACATCAAATCACGAAACTTGCCGAGTGATTTTATCTCGTCAAAAATCCTTACGCCTGTAAGCGAGTTTCTGCCTGCAACATCGGGCGTATATGTGGGGAAATAAATTCCGTTGCCAAACATAACTCTGCCCCTGTCGGGCATTCTGCCTGTTTCGGGAAGGCTGCCCGGAAGTGCTCTGACATCTTCAAGCCAAAAGGGATATGACGGACCGATTCTGAAAGCGCCGTACTGATCTTCATTTGTGGGGGGATAGTGCAAAATTGCCTCGTCAAACAGGCAAAAAGCTTTTTTAACCTCAGCCGCATTTTCACCATAGTCCCGCACAAGCAGCTCATCCAAAACACTGTCAAGCGGCTCTGCAGGAGTAAAGAAGGCTCTTTTTTCAATATCGGTTATAATTGACGGATAAAATCCGTAGTGAATATTATCGCAGATTGATGAAAGACCCCATTCTTCCGCCGCCTTAATCATACCCTCATAACGCTTTATCCATTGACCGGGCATCGGTTCGTACGGAACAACGCCAAAGTCCCATGTTCTGCCCGAGGTCTGGGAGTTTGCCTGAAGCTTAAGTCCTTTTCTTTTTGCAATTGCTTTAGCCTCACTTGTGAAATATTCACCCGGGCCTGCAAACGCAAGAGAATAGTCAACAACGTCCTGAACAGAATTCCCCAATCTATACTGGTGGAACATATCCCATGTTACCTGAACGGTAATACCGTCGGGAAGGCTTTCTATAAGCCTAATTCTATCCTCTTCGGGTGCAAACCCCCAGTTGTATGTGGAGAAGATAAGCTCTGTATCGGGATTATACTTTTCTATTGCATTTTTGATGAGCTTAAGCCAAGCAGGATAGTCATAACAAGGCCACCAGCCGGGTGACCACTTGCCTGTCGGAATATTGTCGACAAAATTATTTTTATATGGCGATTTTCCTGCCTTTGGGTCTTTACTTTTAAAGTTGGTGCTTTCACCGACAATGCTTACCGCCTGAAGATTGGGACAACGGTCAAAAAGCTTGCCGTAAAGAGCATCATAATATTCCTGAGCGCCCTCATCGTCAGGGTGCTTATCGTGCGGACAGCTGTATGCCACCACAAGACCTATTCCGTATTTTGCCGCACGGTTATATAAAAGCTGAATGTCAATAAAGTCGCCGCGCTGAGTGGTTTCGGGGTCGCCCTTCAGCCATACGGATATTGTGTCAAATCCCAAATGCGCCATAAGGGAAAGCGCCTCGTCGGTAAATTCAAACATACCGAGCGGCGAATGTGTGCTTCTGCTATTGAAAAGTGCCCTTTTTGCCACAACGCCTTTTTTGATGAACGGAGCCTTTCTTATGTTCATTCTGTCCTCAAGATAGTAAAGTCCCTGTGCCACACCCTTTTCGTCTGCACCTTCAAGCGTAATTCCGTCGTCTGATATCGTCAGACGGTAGCCCATATACCCTTGAGCCTCGCCCAAATCATTTGCGAGGGAAATTTTTATCGCCTTATCGCCATCCGCGCATTTTCTCGTAACTACTCCCGACATTTTCATGGTAGTGAACATATAATCGGCAAAGTCGTTTGCCGCAGTCTTAATCACAATCCCGGCATCTTCGGGAATAACGATTTTGATGCCCTCACCTATTACAAATTCGTCAGCTTCAGGAGTAAGGTCATAATTTCTTATGCCCTCTTTATGGACTTTTAAAAGTTCCTCTTTAAACTGATATCTCCGTTCTGCCATTTCACTTCCTCCTTATAAGCTGCCAAGACCCTCTTTTAACGTTTTAATAATTTCATCAACCGTAGTCTGAACATGGTCTTTTCCGATTTCATAGGACATTTCCGAAGCGGTGGCCGTAAACCAGTCATCCGTTTCCGAAAGTCTTTCAAGCTTTATAGAGCCGGGATAAAGATATTCAAGTGCCGAATACTCATACTTGCCCGCATGATCCCCTTTTAGATGAGCCCTTTTGGGACAGCCGTTGAACACTCTTATCCAGTTCCACGGATTATCCTCGGCCGAAAGATTTTCATAAAAATCCTTATTTTTATTATCGCCCCACCAACCATAGCCTTTTGTCTGTTCCAAATACTCGAACGTCAGCTTTTTGCCTGCCTTTATACAGGCGGCAGCCGTCGGAAGAATCTCCTCTGTCTGATGGGAAATTAAAATGTTTATATTTCTGAATCCGCTGAATAAAAGCGATTTCAAAATATTGTATATGTACCCTTCAAAAATATCAACATCCATATTTATTGTATTTTTCTCAGGACCGCCTACTGCATAGCTTGATACCCCGTACCAAATGGTAGGAAGAATCATGCAGTCAATTTTCTCTGCCACTTTTTTTATTATTCCCTGTGCCACAAGCGCATCACAGCCGTATGGGCAGATTGTTGAATGATATTCCATTGTGCCAATAGGTAAAAACACGGGAAGATTTTCTTTTTTGATTTTTTCAACCTCTTTCGGATAAGAGTTTGCCATATAAATTGCACTCATATTATTATCCTCCAAAATATTTTTTTGACAAATACATTATACATCTGATATAATCATTTTAAAATAGTTTTTCCAAGCAAAAAGTTGTCAAAAATTAGCGTGGTTCGGAGTGATAATATGCAGCCGCTACAAGAGATTTATTTTTCTAATCTTAATGCAATTTGCACTGACGGAGGTTTTTTTGCTCCGCCAGTCGGCACAGACTGGGCAAATCCGCTTCACAGGTTCTCTCAAAGCAAGTTTTACTTTGTAACAAAGGGTAGATGCCGCATCACGGTGGACGGGACGGAATATGTCGCGACCGAGGGGGACTGGTTTTTCATTCCGCCGGGAACTTTGCATGAATATTCAATGCTCGAGTGGGAAACCTTTGAAAAATATTGGATGCATTTTCAGCTTTACCCTAACGCCGAGCTTTTTTCGCTGCTTAACCTTCCTTATAACGTAAACGCGGGTGGCAGAAAAGAGGTTTACCGCCTGTTTAAAAGCTTTTCGAAAATATGCGGCGGAATGGACGTTACCGATAAAATAACCGTAAAATCCTACCTGCTCTCTTTGATATCGGAATATATCTTTCTTGCCCATCCGGACGGTGTCCCTTTAAAACGCTTCAGCGATAACAGAATTGATGAAATATTAGAATATATAAGCGAAAATCTTGATAAGCCCTTGACTGTTTCGTCGCTTGCCGACGCCTTTCATCTGCATCCCAACCATTTTATAAGGTTTTTCAAGAATAAAACGGGGCAGACTCCGGCAAAATACATTAAAATCAAAAGGCTCGAGATGGCAAGGTATCTGCTTGAATATACCGACCTTTACGTAAGCGAGATTATGGAAAGAATCGGCGAGACTGACCAGAGCCAGTTTTCAAAGCAGTTTAAGGCCTTTTATTCCTTTTCTCCGCGGGAATACAAAAAGTTTTTCAGGAGCGGTCTATAATTTTTTGATTGACAATTTTGCATTTTTGTAATAAAATAATATTAGTGTGCTCTTTGCACAAAACTATAAAAGAGGTGAGGAAAATGGACGCAGTAAGCGGTAGTAATGCAAAGCCCCCTGAACGAACTTGCGGCATAAAAAAATCGCAGATGCGTTTATTTTTATGCCCTTGCCGAAAAGCAGCTGAATACCTACCCGCCGGGGCAGTGATTCAGATACTTTTTGGGTAGTTTGACTTTGCATTATACTTCTTACCTATCAAAACTTTTAGATTAGGAGGAATTATAATGTTTGAAAAAGCACTTGCGCTTTTGGAGGAGAAAAAATTCGGTCAGCTCCGACTTTATCTGCAAGATATGAACCCTGCGGATATTGCGCTTTTTATGGAAGAAATTCCCGAGGAAAGCATTGCGCTTGTTTTTAGAATTTTGTCTAAAGACATAGCTGCCGAAACATTCACTTTTATGGAATCAGACCTTCAGGAGCATCTTATTCACAGCTTCAGCGACAGTGAGCTTAAAGCCGTTATTGACGAGCTTTTTCTCGATGACGCTGTTGACATTGTCGAGGAAATGCCCGCCAATGTCGTAAAGAGAATTTTGCGTTCTGCCGACCCTGACAAACGCAAAATGATTAATGAAATTCTAAAATATCCCGAGGACAGCGCAGGCAGTATCATGACGATTGAGTTTGTCAGTCTGCGAAAAAGAATGACCGTCAAGGAGGCGCTTCGCCGAATCAGAAGAACCGGTCTTGACAAGGAAACCATTTACACTTGTTATGTAACCAATGAGCAAAACAGACTTTGCGGCATAGTGTCAGCCAAAACGTTGCTTCTCGCTGATGAGAATGATATTATCGGCGACATTATGGAGCAAAACCCCATTTATGTTACCACACTTGAGGATAAAGAGATTGTTGCACATACCCTTCATAAATACAACTTTCTCGCTTTGCCCGTTGTTGACGAGGAACTTCGTCTTGTCGGAATCGTAACGGTCGACGATGCTATGGACGTCCTGCAGGAAGAGGCTACCGAGGATATTGAAAAGATGGCGGCTATTTTGCCGTCGGAGCGCCCGTATCTGAAAACAGGAATATTTGACATTTTCCGCCAGCGTATACCGTGGCTTTTGGCGCTTATGATTTCCGCAACCTTTACCGGCAAAATAATTACGCATTTTGAGGATGCATTAGGGAAATTTGTGGTACTTACTACCTTCATACCAATGCTGATGGATACGGGAGGAAATTCAGGAAGTCAGGCATCTGTTACGATAATCCGCGGACTGTCGCTTGAAGAAATTGAATTCGGCGATATATTCCGTATAATATGGAAGGAAATCCGCGTTGCACTTATCTGCGGTATGGTGCTTGCATGCGCAAACTTTCTAAAGCTGATTTTAATTGACCATGTTTCGATGACTATTGCGCTTGTTGTCTGTTCAACTCTTGTCGGTACAGTGTTTTTTGCAAAGCTGGCAGGATGTAGCCTGCCACTTGTGGCAAAAAAAGCTGGATTTGACCCGGTGGTTATGGCAAGTCCGCTTATTACAACTATTGTTGATGCCTTATCGCTTATTATTTACTTTAATATTGCAAGGGTAATATTAGGGTTTTAAATAAAAAAAATAAAAAAACTCTTGATTTTTCCTTTTTATTGTGATATAATATCAACATATTTACGACTATAGCCGGAAGGAGTGTATATAAATGAAGGCAGGAATTCATCCAGATTACAAACCTACACAGATAAAATGTGCTTGCGGGGAAGTTATTGAAACAAGCTCCACAAAAGATGATATCCGTGTTGAAATTTGTTCTAAATGCCATCCGTTCTTCACCGGAAAACAGAAACTTGTTGATACCGGCGGACGTGTTGAAAAATTCAGAAAAAAATTCAATATGGCAGACAAATAAGATATTTTTGTTTAAGAACACTAAAATACGCGCGGTAATTTCCGGGCGTATTTTTTATATGAGAAAACCGCTGCGGCTATATATAACGCAGCGGTTTTCTCGTTTTGTAAAATCAGTCTTACTTGTTTTCGTTTCTGTCGTTTCTATTCTGGTTATTGTTGTTTTCGTTTCTGTTCTGATTGTTGTCTTGGTCGTTGTTTTGGTTCTTGTTTTTCTTGCTTTTGCTGTCAGCCTGATTTTCATTTCTGTTGTTATTCATTTTTATCACCCTATGTTAGTATGTGCATTCAAGAGGGAATTATTCAAAAAATTTTACTCAACATAAGGTCTTATTTCTTCGATATATTTGTAGGCAATGTTAATGCATTCCTGCCACTGCGCCCGCGTAAGTCTTGACTGCGCCTGAGCAATCATTTTCGATTTATATTCAGGCGTCATGCCTGCGGAAACATTCTTGGCTATCTGAGTAAGCTCATCTGCCGTAAAGTTTGACATTACGATGGAAATTACTTTTTTCTTATCTTCATAAGAAACCATTGACGACATTTTATAATTAAGAGCGGAATCCTTCATAACTCTTGAAATAATCTCTGAATTTGAGAGTTTTTTCTTTTCCTCGGCAGGCTGAGGAGTTTGCGGCTCGTTTGTTTCTTCGGCAGGCTCAGGCTGAGTTTCCGCGGTCTGAGCTTCCTCAGGAGTATTTTGCTCCTCCTGCGCAACGGTCGAAAATGCAGGTTTAAAAATAAACTTGTCAAACAGGAAATCCACTCCGAGGCGCACCCCTCCCAATACAATGCCAACCAGCACAACTATTACAACTGCCCAAATAAATATTTTCTTTTTCATCTTCATTTTCCCTTTTCAAACGAAAGAATAAAATCTCCTATGTCCTTGGCAGAATTAGGCTTTGAAAGCCTTTCCACCGCATTTTTTATTTCTTTCCGTCTTTCACTGTCATTAAAATAAATATTAAGTGCGTCCTCCACCGTAAATGATTTGGTGGTATAAAGTCCCACTCCGTTATTTACCAAAAACTCAACATTTCTGTATTCCTGCCCCGGTATCGGGTCAACAAAAATCATAGGAAGCTTTTTTGAAAGGCTTTCCGTTACACTAAGTCCTCCCGGTTTTGTAATCAGACAATCTGCCGCATCCATAATCATGTCAACGTTGTTTATAAACCCGTATGTTTTAAAGTTCTTTTTGTGAACGGTTCTGTCAATAAGCGCTTTGGCACGCTTATTATTACCACAGCATACCGCCACGTTGCAATCAATGTCCGCCCTGTCTATTTCGCGTATTACCGAATAAATGTTACCGTAACCCATGCTGCCCATCATAACAAAAACAAGCGGTCTGTCCACGTCAAATCCAAGCTCTTTCTTTGCCTCATTTTTATCTCTTGCGACAGAAAATTTCATGTCAACGGGAATTCCTATCGGCAAAAGCTTATCTTTATTTATCCCTTTGCGTCCTGCAAGCGGAATAAGACTTTTGTCAGCAATAACGTAATAGTCAAGGTTGGTGTTTTCCCACTTGGGATGCACTGTGTAGTCGGTTACAATACCTATGGTTCTTATATCAACCTGCCCTCTTATCATAGTAAGTATCTGCGCCGCAAAAAGATGAGATGCTATTACTACATCTATTTCATTTTCTTCAATAAATCTGATGAACTTGTTTTTTATAATATGGTTGATCTCCGCCACGACTTCCACCCAGCCGCTTTTCCCCATGTCCGCATGGTCATACTGTTTCCCGTAAAACCGCGGAGTTTTACCGGCAGCAAAAAGATAAATTTTGGAAATTGCATTACAAAGTCTTGGACTTATATATCCGTAGACATCAAGGAAAAACGTTTCCGCTCCGCTGTCATTCAAATACTTTTCAATCGCTTTGGCACTGCTTGTATGTCCGTGACCCGTAGATACTGTTAAAAATAAAACCCTCATCTGTCCCTTATCCTCCTACTGAGTTCGTTCAATGTTTGCTCCTATCTTCTTAAACTTCTTCTCAATATTATCATAGCCTCTGTCAATATGACCGTCATCTTCAATATGTGTTTCGCCTTCGGCGGTAAGGCCCGCAATTATTAGCGCCGCACCTGCACGCAAATCCGTCGCTCTCACCTTTGCGGCAGAAAGCTTGCTTACTCCTTCAACCACAGCAGTTCTGCCCGTTATTTTAATGTTTGCGCCCATTCTCAGAAGCTCGCCCGCATGCATAAACCTGTTTTCAAAAATAGTTTCCATAATAAGGCTCGTTCCGGGGGCCCTTGAAACCAGTGCCATGAACTGCGCCTGCATATCCGTCGGAAATCCCGGAAAAGGCAGAGTTTTCACATCCATGGATTTGAGCGGTCTGTTTACCTCAATCTGTATGCTGTCCCCATATTCCTTTATTTCCGCTCCCGCCTCTCTTAATTTGGCTGTTACGGGCTTTATATGAATAGGAATTATATTCTTAACCGTTACTTTGCCGCCCGTCATTGCGACTGCGGTCATAAAAGTACCTGCTTCAATCCTGTCGGGAATTATTGTATAGCTCGTACCGTGCAGCCTTTTCACTCCGCAAACAGTAATGGTGTCTGTTCCCGCTCCGCGAATGTCCCCGCCCATAGCATTTATAAAGTTGGCAAGGTCGGTTATTTCAGGCTCGGTAGCCGCATTTTCGATTATCGATTTTCCCTGAGCAAGCGTTGCCGCCATAATCAGATTCTCTGTCGCCCCAACCGAAGGAAAGTCCAGATAAATTTTATTTCCGACAAGCTTATCTGCGGAAAGCTCAACAAAACCGCTTTTCGAATTTATTTTTGCCCCCAAAGCGGCAAAACCTTTCAAATGCAAATCTATAGGTCTTGAACCGATAGCACAGCCACCGGGCATGCAGATTTTAGCATAACGCTGTCTTGCAAGAAGCGGTGCCGCCACAAGAAATGATGCCCGAAATGCACTTACAAGCTCGTATGGCGCGTCTTCGCTCAAAGGCGCCGAAGCATTTACCGTAACAGTTTTTACCTTATGTTTAACATCACAGCCAATGGAGGATAAAAGCTCGTTCATTTTTGAAACGTCGCTTAGCTTGGGTATGCCGCGAAGCTCACATTCCTCTTTACAAAGCAGGCTTGCGGCTAATATCGGAAGTGCGGCATTTTTTGCCCCGTCTATAGATACGCTTCCTTCAAGGAAGGGCGTTTTTCTGGTTATAAATTCCATTTTTTTCTTTTTCCTTTCGGTTATTTCTTATTTTATTATAAGTATACCGAAAGGATTTATGTATCTATATTGTACTACATTTTTCAAATAAAAGCAATTAATTTTTTTGTTGAAAAAAGTTGCAGAATACGTTATAATGATGTATAGGTGATTAAAATGAAAAAAACAAGATTTATAATAGTCCGTCATGCGGAGGCGGAAGGAAACATAATAAGAATTTTCCACGGGCACTATAACTCAAGTCTTACCGAGGACGGGCATATTCAGGCAAAACGTGCCGCCGAGGCTTTAAAAAAATACAAAATTGACCATATTTATTCAAGCGATTTAAACCGAACGGTTTCAACCGCCGAATATATCTCGTCGTGTAGCGGTCTTGAGATTAAAAAAGATGAGCGGCTTCGTGAAATCAACGGCGGCGGTTGGGAAAATGTGCCTTGGGACGATTTGCCCTCTCTTTTCCCCGAAAGCTATAAACACTGGGAAAATGATAT
>JBAYOS010000027.1:0-12686 GCA_041678125.1 Monoglobales bacterium | reverse complement strand
TGTCCCCCTTGACACGCCCGATGTATTAAATTGGATAGTCGGATACATCAGGGAAGGGTTAACCGATATAAATATATAATTTTATAAAAAAATTGTTCAAATATTTAAGGAGGAAAACATGAAGAGTTTAGCTGAATTGCAGGAAATCAGAAATAAGGTATTAAATCAGGTTAATCTTCGTAAAGAACGTGAAGACGGTGTGCGTATAGTGGTTGGTATGGCTACATGCGGTATTGCTGCAGGCGCAAGACCGGTTCTTAACGCGTTTATGGCAGAGGTTGAAAAGAGAAATCTGGTGAATGTTACTGTTGCACAGACGGGCTGCATAGGTATGTGCCGTCTTGAGCCTATCGTTGAGGTTTATATGCCCGGCGAAGAAAAAGTAACATATGTTAATATGACAGAGGATAAAGTAGCTCGTATTATTACAGAGCATATAATCAATCAGAAGCCGGTTGCTGAGTTTACAATCGGTGCCGCAGAATAAAAAGGAGGCAAAAACATGAGTAAAGTATACAGATCGCATATTCTTGTATGCGGCGGAACAGGTTGTTCTTCTTCCGGCTCTGTAAAAATCCAGGAAGAATTTGAAAGACAACTTAAAGAAAAAGGTCTTGATAATGAGGTTAAGGTAGTGCCGACAGGCTGTTTTGGTCTTTGTGCACTCGGTCCGATAATCATTATTTATCCTGAAGGCGCTTTCTACAGCATGGTTCAGGTATCTGATATTGAAGAGATTGTTGAAGAACACATTATCAAAGGCCGTATGGTAAAAAGACTTCTTTACGAAGAAACCGTTGAAAAAGAAGATAATATCAAGTCTCTTAACGAGGTAGATTTCTACAAAAAGCAGCTGCGTATAGCACTGCGTAACTGTGGTGTAATAAATCCTGAGGATATTGAAGAATATATAGCTGTTGACGGTTACCAGGCGCTTGGTAAGGTTCTTACGGAAATGACACCCGAGCAGGTAATTGATATTGTAAAGGCTTCAGGTCTCAGAGGCCGTGGCGGTGCAGGCTTCTCAACAGGAATGAAATGGATGTTCACAGCAAACGCTCAGGGCGACCAGAAGTACGTTGCATGTAATGCAGACGAGGGCGACCCGGGTGCATTCATGGACAGGTCCATTCTTGAAGGAGACCCGCACACTATTATTGAAGCTATGGCAATTGCTGCATATGCAGTAGGTGCAAACAAAGGTTTCATCTATATCCGTGCAGAATATCCCATCGCGGTTAAACGTCTGCAGATTGCTATTGACCAGGCGAAAAAAGAAGGTCTTTTGGGCGATAATATATTCGGTACAGACTTTTGCTTTGACCTCGAGCTCAGACTTGGCGCAGGCGCATTCGTTTGCGGTGAGGAAACAGCTCTTATGAACTCCATCGAGGGCAAACGCGGCGAACCCCGCCCACGACCTCCGTTCCCGGCAGTTAAAGGTCTGTTCGCAAAACCGACACTTTTAAATAACGTTGAAACCTATGCTAACATTCCTGTTATTATAAATAACGGCCCCGAATGGTTTAGCGCAATCGGTACAGAAAAGAGCAAAGGTACAAAAGTTTTTGCTCTGGGCGGCAAGATTAAACACACAGGTCTTGTTGAAGTTCCCATGGGCACAACACTCCGCGAAATTATCGAAGAAGTGGGCGGCGGCATTCCGAACGGCAAAAAGTTCAAAGCTGCTCAGACCGGCGGTCCTTCGGGCGGATGTATCCCCGCTCATCTTATAGACACCCCTATCGACTACGATTCACTTATGAGCATCGGGTCAATGATGGGTTCGGGCGGCCTTATCGTTATGGACGAAGACAACTGTATGGTTGACATTGCAAAATTCTTCCTTGAATTTACAGTTGACGAATCTTGCGGCAAATGCTCACCCTGTCGTATAGGTACAAAAAGACTTTATGAAATTCTTGAAAAAATCACTTCAGGCAAAGGTACATTAAAAGACCTTGAGAACCTTGAAGATTTGTGCATATCCATTAAGGAATCTGCACTCTGCGGTCTCGGTCAGACAGCTCCGAACCCCATTTTAAGTACACTTCGTTACTTCAAAGATGAGTATATTGCACACGTTGTGGACAAGAAATGTCCCGCGGGCGTATGTAAAGCACTTCTTTCGTACATTATAATTGCGGATAAGTGTAAGGGTTGCAGCGCATGTTCAAGAAAATGCCCTGTTGGTGCTATTTCCGGCGAAATCAAAAAGCCGTATGTAATAGACCAGGATAAATGTATCAAATGTGGCGTTTGTATGGAAACATGTAAGTTTGACTCGATTGTAGTAGAATAGGAAAGGGGGAAAAATAAATGGTAAACTTAATTATTGACGGCAAAAGTGTAAGTGTACCTGAGGGTTCTACAGTTCTGCAGGCGGCAAAAGCTGCCGGAATTGACATTCCTACACTTTGCTATTTAAAAGATATAAATGAAATAGGTGCTTGCAGAGTTTGCGTTGTTGAAATCAAAGGTGCAAAAGCACTCCAGGCTGCCTGCGTATATCCTGTAAGCGAAGGTCTTGAAGTGCTTACAAACTCTCCGAGAGTTATGAAGGCAAGAAAAGCCACAGTTGAGCTTATTCTTTCAAACCACGACAAAAGATGTCTTACCTGCGTAAGAAACCGCAACTGTGAGCTTCAGACACTCGCTGAAAAACTTAACATCGACGAAATTCGTTTTGAGGGCGAAAACGTTAAACACGAAATTGACAATGTTTCTCCTTCAATCGTTCGTGATAACAACAAATGCGTAATTTGCCGCAGATGTGTATCTGTTTGTAACGATGTTCAGACCGTTTCAGTTATTGAACCTGCATACAGAGGTATTAAAACAAGAATCGGCAGCGCTTTTGATGCAAGTCTTTATGAAGTTCCCTGCGTAAACTGCGGTCAGTGTATTAACGTTTGCCCTGTTGGCGCTCTCTATGAAAATTCTCAGATAGACAAGGTTTGGGCGGCTCTCGCTGATCAAAGCAAACATGTGGTTGTTCAGACAGCTCCTGCTGTTCGTGCAGGTCTCGGCGAAGAATTCGGTCTGCCGATGGGTACGCCTGTTACAGGCAAAATGGTGGCTGCTCTCCGCAGAATCGGTTTTGCAAAGGTGTTTGACACTAACACAGCTGCTGACCTTACAATCATGGAAGAGGGAACAGAGCTTATCGAAAGACTTAAAAACGGTGGAACTCTGCCGATGATTACATCTTGTTCACCCGGTTGGATTAAATTCTGCGAACACTATTATCCGGAATTCATTCCTAACCTTTCAACCTGTAAATCACCTCACCAGATGTTCGGCGCTATCTTAAAATCTTACTATGCGGAAAAGAACGATATTAAGCCTGAGGATATGTTTGTTGTATCTGTAATGCCTTGCAGCTCAAAGAAATTCGAATCTAAGAGAGATGAGATGAAGGTGGAAGGAAACCTCGACGTAGATGCAGTTATAACAACAAGAGAACTTGCAGTTATGATTAAACAGGCAGGTATTAACTTTGCAGCAATCGAAGATGAAGAGTTTGACGATCCGTTTGGTATCGGTAGTGGTGCCGGCGCAATCTTCGGTGCTACCGGTGGTGTTATGGAAGCTGCTCTCAGAACTGTTAAAGAGCTTGTTGAGGGCAAAGAGCTTGAAAACATTGAATTTGCGGCAGTAAGAGGCGTACAGGGTATTAAGGAAGCGACAGTAAATATCGGCGGAACTGATGTTAATGTGGCAGTTGCTCACGGTCTTGGAAACGCAAGAAAGGTTCTTGACAGCGTAAAAGCAGGCGAAAAGAACTATCACTTCATCGAAATAATGGCTTGCCCCGGCGGTTGTGTAACAGGCGGCGGACAGCCTATCGTTGACTCTAAGACAAAAATGGATGTTGATGTCAGAACAGAAAGAGCAAAAGCTCTTTACTCGGTTGACAGAAGCCTTGCAGTTCGTCAGTCGCACAAAAACCCGGCTATCATCAAGCTTTATGATGAATATCTTGAAAAACCGGGAAGCCACAAGGCACACAATTTGCTTCACACTCATTATACAAAGAGAAGCAAATTTTAATTAAACCTTTTTTCAGCGGCATTCCCATGCCGCTGAAAATACATAAAAATTATGAAGAGTAAAAATCATTTCGTTAAGTGTTTGGCGGACGGGGAGTTGCCGCTGGAACGAAAAGACATTGAAAGGTCTTGCGGATTTGGTTTTGCATCCCGCTTCAATACGGTGAAAACCTCCTTTTTTACCGCTATGATGCGAGATAAAAAAGGAGGTTTTTTATATGAGTAAAAAAATAACAACAAAAAAGATTTGTGCCATAGCAATGCTGATAGCATTAACGGCAGTATTAGGCTTTATTTCAGGGAAACTCAGGATAGGAACTTTTGCAAAATTTTCATTTAACTTTATTGCGGTCTACTTCTCAGCCATACTCTACGGACCGCTGGTGGCAGGTATTGTCGGCTTTGCAGGCGACTTTGTGTCGGCAATAGGAACAGGCCCGTATCTTTGGTGGATAGGGGCTATCGAATTCATCTACGGTGTGATTTTCGGTCTGCTTTTCTATAAAAAAGATGAAAGAAATGAAAAAACGGGTACTTTCGTTTTGAAAGCCATCTCATGTTCGGCAATAATACTTATTGTTGACCTGTTTGTAAAAAGCTTTTTGCTTATAAGGATAGGTTTTGCACCTTCGCCACTCTTTGCGGCAGTTGCAGCAAGACTTCCCATGTGCGCCGTTATGGCGGTTATCAGGGCGGTGGTGCTTATTGTATCGGAAAAGGCGATACTCAGAGCATTTAAGGTAATCGGCGGAGATTGGAGATAATCATGAATTATAAAGCAGCCCTTGATTATTTTGACAGTCTTAAATATCTTGGCAGCAAGCCGGGACTTGAGAGGGTGGCCGAGCTTGCAGATAGACTTGGAAATCCGCATAAGGATTTGAAAATAGTCCATGTAACGGGCACCAACGGAAAAGGCTCAACCTGCGCTATGCTTGAGCAGATTTTGCTTGAGGCAGGCTACAAAACGGGCAGGTTTTCTTCTCCGTGGATAGAAAAAATTACCGAGCAGATTACCTATTGCGGTGATATGATTTCTGAAGATGATTTTGCCGATGTTATCGGCTCTGTAAAAAAACACTGCGACGAAATGGCAGACAGACCGACCGAATTTGAAACCTTAACTGTGGCGGCGTTCTGCTGGTTTAAACGGAAAAATTGCGATATTGTAATAATTGAAGCAGGAATGGGAGGCAAGGGTGACGCCACCAATTTCATTGAAAATCCCATACTTTCCGTCATAACGAATGTCGCGCTGGACCATACAAATTATCTGGGAAAAACCATTTCCGAAATTGCCGAACATAAAGCGGGGATAATCAAGGAAAATGTTCCCGTACTTTTCGGCGGAGACGATGAAACTGCGCTTAAGGTTATAGAAAAGACCGCGAGTGCGAAGAACTCGGAGCTTTTCAGGACGAAAAATCCGAATGTTATTTCCTCGGGTATTTACGGTAGTGAGATTGAATACCGGGGACTTAAACTGAAGCTTTCGCTTGCAGGTGAGTACCAGCCGAATAATGCGGCAACTACCATTGACGCAGCAGATATTCTGGCAGGACAGGGATTTAATATTTCTGATGAAGATATTACTATTGGACTGTCAAAGGTTAAATGGAAGGGCAGATTTGAGATTCTGAGTGAGGACCCGCTGTTTATTTTTGACGGCGGACATAATCTGCAGGGCATTTTATATGCGGCACTCAGCATAAAAAAATATTTCGGCGAAGAAAAGGTTAATATTTTAACAGGAGTCTTGGCTGACAAGGATTATAAAAAAATGGCGGACGTGCTGTCATCACTCGCATCAGCAGTGTTTACTGTTACCCCCGATAATCCGAGGGCGCTTGATTCGGTGAAATATGCTGAGGTTTTCAGGGAAAACGGCGTTGATGCAACAGCCTGCGGTTCGGTCAAAGAAGCTTTGAAAAAAGCGCTCGACCTCTCGAAAAGGGAAGGTCGGCCGCTAATTGCAATAGGTTCGTTATATTTGTATAAAGACATAGTGGGGTGAACGGTTTTTGACCGTTCACCTTTTTGGTTAAAAAGTAATCCTCCCATTTGGCACCGCCGAACGGGAGGGATTTTTTGTGATTAATCTACGTTAATTGAGAAAATATGAGCCTTTTCTGAACCTTGAGTTTGTTCGGGGACAAACTTTAACGCTGAACATTTAGCCGAAACGGATAGATTCACAAGCCTTTGATGGTTGTTTTCAATAGCCGAAAGGGGAGTCCACTCATTTTTTTCGTCGTCAAACGAGTAGACAGAAAGTTGCTTTACAAGTGTTTTAGGGACACACACGGGCTTTAAATTCAGCGGAATGTTGCAGATTGTGGTTTTGTCATTCAGGAAATTATCTTCCGATACCGTTTCACGGTTAAGGTCACTGTCGAAAATAAATCTTATGCCCTTAATTTCTGTCGGTTTGCCGAAGTCATAAATAATTTCTTTTCCAAGCTCAATTATGACACAGTCATCCTCGCGGGAGCGGTCAACGCCGCTTCTGAGTCTGTCGGGGAATTCACAGTCAGCCTTTATTTGCGCATTTTTTGTTATTTCCGACATTTCCATTTTATTAAACGGGAGATAGCAATCATCCAGCATAAGCGTTTGCTTAAGCTCATTTATTTTCTGCTGATAAACCTGGCGGGGAGACAAATTATATTTGCAGGCGATTGCCGCCGCAATTCCTGCTGCCTGACCCAAAACACCGCAGGTTGCCATAACTCTTGTTGAGCTTAGTGCCATGTGGCTGACACTTATATTTCTGCCTGCAAAAAACAGGTTCTCAATATTTTTTGAGTATATGCAGCGGTATGGGATACCGAACGGGGAAGGCGCGGGATGGAAAATTGTCGGCAGTTCTTTTGTATCAATTCCCGCAGGATGGTGGTCGTCCATAGACCAGCCGCCATAGGCAATAATATCGTCAAATTTTCCTTCGGATTCCACGTCGCTCTGAATTAATATATGGTCGCCGACATAACGGCGGCTCTCTCTTTTTCCCGGCAAAAATCCCAAAAACTCAAGCTCCCAGTTTTCAGCACTTGAATTACCGCTGTTCTTTACAAAGTCCCAAATTCCCAGAGCGACTTTTATAAGTCTGTCGCGAAGCTCCTCGGTGTCGCCGATGGAGTCATATTCGCCGCCCAGCTCCATATACCAGAAATTCTCCTTTCCATTGTCAATGTTGGGCAGATGGTAGGGTTCAAGGTCTTCTTTTGTATATTTATATGCCCAATCGGGAGCGATAAACGGACGGGGAGAGTCCATTTTCCTTGCCTGTATAAGACAGGACATTCCCATGGTTTTTTTATCTGCCTTGTCGGGAGCATAGCTTTCACCGAACTCATCTTTTGATTCACGACCCATTCGAAATTCAGCGCCGGTAAGCGGTGCTAGAATACTGTCGCCTGAGCAGTCGGCAAAATATTTAGCCGAAACAGTGTGCCATTTTTGAGTTGTGGTTTGCCAGCCGGTGACGCTTATAATTTTATTTCCGTCCATTTGGGCGTCTGTGCATGAACAGTTTAAAAGAGCTGTAATATTTTTCTCCTGCTTTACTTTTTCATATAAAACGGTATCCCAAACGGGATAAATTCGATAGGGGTTTCGATAAAGTGCTTCAAGAGCAATTTCTTCCATAATCCCTGTTTCGCGGTTGTTTTTGCCGCGAGCTCCGCACACCCACATACGAATTTCACTTGATGCATTGCCGCCGAAAACAGGACGATCCTGCATAATAACCACCTTAAGTCCGTGTCTTGCCGCAGAAATAGCGGCACACATTCCGGCAAGACCTCCGCCTACCACGCAGAAATCTGTGTCGTGCTGCACATGTGTCAAAGCCTTGTTCATAAAAATCCCTCCCGAAATATTTACATTTACTTAATTTTATAGTATAATGAAGATGATTTCCTTAAAAAATAGGTTAGAAAACTATAAAATCCTGCAAAAAAGGTGAAATGTGTTATGCTGAAAAATATTATAAGATATATTGAGTTTTTAAAAAATGAGGAAAATCTTGATATTTCAATTCACGGAATAAATCCGATGTTCGGCAGTTTTGTCGGATTTTTGATTCCCTATAATATTCATTTTAACCCATACTGTCTGTATGCAAAATCTTTTAAGGGAGTTAAAGAAACCTGTTGGATGTGGCAGGAAAAGGTTGGCAAAAAGTGCGGCGGAGAAGTATTCTTCGGTTGCTGTCATGCGGGTGTGGCGGAGTTTGTTGTGCCTGTAAATGACGGAAAGGACTTTTTGGGGTTTATAAGTGTAAGCGGATATTGGGGCGGGAATGAAAAAATAGATGCTTTTTCACAAAAAACAGGGGTACCGTCACAAATTCTTTGTGAAATGGCAGACAAGCACCTGCTGAAGGAGATTCCCGATAAAGAAAAAATCGAAACTCTGCTTACACCCCTTGCGGCCATGCTTGTTCTTAGTTACAGAGAATATCCTAAAGGAGAATTTCACACAAATGCCGAATATATTTACGGAAAAGCCGTTGCATATATTTACTCAAACTATCACCAGAAGATAAGAATAGATGATATTGCGGCAGAATGCCATGTATCGAACTCCCACGTCGCACATATTTTCAAGCAAAAATCAGGGCAGTCGATAGGGGCATTTTTGACGGAGCACAGAATAAAGAAAGCTAAGCAAATACTTGAAAATACCGATATGTCGATTAATGACACTGCCTTTTGCGTCGGATTTGAGGACGGAAATTATTTTATCAATGTATTTAAAAAAGCAGTGGGACTGTCTCCCGGAGCATACAGAAAAGATAAGGCCGCTCATATATAAATGAGCGGTCTTAAAGCTTATACTAATCCTGTAAATCCACCTGTTTCGGTTATGATTTTCTGGATTTTTTCTATATTTGCGTCAGCAACAGGAAGGTTATCCTGCGCGGCAACACTTACAGCTATACCTGCCGCCTCGCCGATACTGCTGACGATCGGCATAATTCGGTATGACGCCTGCGACTCGTGGTCGGAACAAATACATCTACCTGCAACAAGCAGATTTTTCTTCTCCTTCGGATGGATAGAGCGGTATGGAATGGTATACCATGTGCCGTCCTCAAAGAAATAATGGCTTGTTCCCGCACCCTCGGGGTTGTGAATGTCAATATCATAATTTGCCGCTGCGATGGCGTCTGGGAATTTCGCGCAGTTTTTCAAATCATCTACAGTAAGACGGTAGTCGCATTCAATCATTCTGCTTTCACGCACACCGATTTCCGCAGCAGTTGATATAATCTGACTGTTTTTAAAAGCTGAAAAATTCTCTTTTAAAAAAGCAAACATTTCAAAGACCTGCTCACGCGCCATAATTTCGGCATCAGTCTTTTCAAAAGGATCGGTCGGGTTTTTGCGGACAACCCTTGTGGTGTTAAAATGAATTATACCTTCAAACGGCATAAGAAAAGCAAGAACATCTTCGCGCGGGTTTTTGAATTTTCCTTCAGCGTGAAGCTTTTTATAAAGTGAGTTTATCTCGCCCTTTTGCTCGTTATAAAGCGCAGAATCCACGTTTGCCACTCTAAAGCAAAGCGTCATAGGCTGGCACAAAGAATCGGACTCCCTGCCAAGCTGGTAATCGCATCCTGCGAGAACGGATAAAAGACCGTCACCTGTCGCGTCGATGAAATATTTCGCCTGTAAAGTAAGAGGACCTGACACTCCTGCAAGAGTAACGCTTTTTATGGCGTCACCGTCCATATCAACACCCGTCAGATATACTCCGTAAAGCAGTCTGACACCTGCGTCAATCGCAATTTTATTCATAATATACTTCAGAGCCTCGTCATGGAAATGAAAGCTCCATCTTTTGATAATATCACTTTCGGCCTCAAGCGCGGTTTTAACTTCAGCAAAAATACCCCTGTTTAAATAAAACGGCTTACCGTCGACATTTGTTTCGTGGTGCATAAAAGGCATAACAAGCCCGTTTGAAGCAGCTCCGCCAAGAGAATTTCCCTTGTCAAAAAGCAACACTTTTTGTCCCTGACGGGCGGCAGCTACTGCCGCTGAAAATCCGGCAAATCCTCCGCCGGCAACTATTACGTCATACATATTATTCACTCCTTTATTGTAATAATATCACCGAAAAAGAATTATTTCTTATCTAAAGGAAACTTTTTTATTGAAAAAATGGACAATTTGTGGTAAAATAGATAATAGGGGGCGAAAACATGCAATTTCAAAAATTAAATGAGTTTATAGATGCGATTTCAGCAGACACAAAAGCGCATATTTGCCTGCTTGATATATCGGGGATACTTTCAGGCGAGGTATTTGAAATTACTTCTGAGAGGTTTTCTCACACAAAAAGTTTTTGTACAGCTGCAAAAACTACTGAAAAGGGTCTGGCAAGGTGTCTTGCCTGCAAAAGAAAAACTAATCGGAAAGCAATGGTCGAGGGGATTCCGTTTTATGGGGTATGCCCGTACGGACTTAATGAATTTGTCTGGCCGGTGCGTGTCGGCGGCGAAACGAAATGCATTGTTTTTGTGGGGAATATTGTAATTGATGAAGAAAAAACAAGAGAAAAAATAGAAAAATCCTGCAGAATTACGGGAGTAAATCCAAAGCTTCTTATAAATTGCTTGCCGGACACCCAAAAAGCAACATCTATGAAAACATACGAGTTAATTGCTCACTCAGTTGCAAGCTATATTTCGCTTCTGGCTGAGCGCTTTCCCACAAAACAAAAAAAGATGCACTGGGCAGTTGACGCACTAAGAGAATACGTTAATTGCCACTATGAAGAACATATCACACTGGAGAGTTTGTCAAAAGTATACTTTATAAATAGTAAATATCTCGGCAGGCTGTTTCAAAATCAAATGGGCATGAGCTTCCATGAATATCTTAATAAAGTCAGGCTTGACAGGTGCGAAAAGCTTATATCAAAAACCGATAAACCAATCATTGATATTGCGCTCGGCTGTGGGTTTGGTAATGTTACATATATGAACAGGCTTTTTCTGAAAAAACACGGATGCTCGCCGACTGCGTACAGAAAAAAGGAACAGAAATCTTAATTCTGTTCCTTAATTTTTTTCATATATTCAAATGCTGCCTGCTCAAATTTGTTTTCACCCGGTTTGTAATAAACCTTATTTTTTATCTTGTCAGGCAGGTATTGCTGTTTAACATAATGATTCGGATAGCTGTGAGGGTATTTATATCCGATTGATTTGCCCAGTTTTTTTGCACCGGCATAATGCCCGTCCTTTAAAGATGGCGGAATATCGCCCGTATCAGCTTTTGCAATGTCTGACATTGCCTCATCGATTGCACAGATTGCGGAATTGGATTTTGGTGCGGTTGCAAGAAGTATAACAGCCTCTGCAAGAGGAATTCTTGCCTCAGGCAGACCAAGCTGGAGAGCGCAGTCAACGCAGGATTTTACAACTGAAATTGCGGTTGGGTAAGCAAGTCCGATGTCCTCCGCCGCAATAACCATAAGCCTTCTGCAGACGGAAATAAGGTCGCCGCCCGTCAAAAGTCGGGCAAGGTAATGAATAGCCGCATTTTCATCACTGCCACGAATGGATTTCTGAAATGCGCTGAGCAGGTCATAGTGGCTGTCACCGTCACGGTCATATCGTGAGGCAGGAAGGGAAGCGCACTCAAAAACCCCGTCGGCAGTAACCGTATCCTTTTTGCTTTGAAGTGCAGTGGTCATACAAAGCTCAAGCAAATTGAGCGCTTTTCGAACATCGCCGTACGCAATTTCGGAAATTGCCGATATAGCATCTTTATCAAATTTAATTCCCGAAGAATATTCCTCATTTAAAATATCAATACCCCTGCACAGTACCTTTTCGATTTCCTCGGGGCTGACCTTCTGAAATTCAAAAACATTACACCGACTTAAAATCGCGTTGTAGACATAGAAAAAAGGGTTTTCTGTTGTAGCAGCAATTAAAGTGATAAACCCGTTTTCAATATATTCAAGCAGCGATTGCTGTTGTTTTTTATTAAAGTTTTGAATCTCATCAAGATAGAGAAGAATTCCGTTGGGGCTGGTCATGGAATTTTGTTCTTTAACAATATTTTTGATGTCGCTTACCGAGCCGTTGGTGGCATTTATATAATAAAGAGTTTTGCCCGACCGTTCTGCGACAATTCGTGCAAGTGTAGTTTTTCCCGTCCCGGAGGGACCGTAAAAAATCATATTCGGAAGTCTTCCGCTTTCAATAAGTGTGCGAAGAACCTTTCCTTTTCCCAATAGATGTTCCTGTCCCACAACCTCGTCAATGGAGGTGGGACGAATTCTGTCAGCAAGTGGTTGCAAAGTAGTCACCTCATTTCATATACATTATATAATATATAGGGGGAGTTTTTCAATAGAAAGTAAAAATTTTTAAAAAAGAGAATAAAATGATGAAAAAAGGGCATAAAAGACTTGACAAAGTAAGAAAGGTGTGGTATACTTAAAATCCACCTTATGAGGTGAGTATCGCAGGGGAGAGAAAGCGGTAGATTTTTTTGAAAAAAGTTTTCAAAAGGTATTGACAAAGCTCGACCTGTGTGATAGAATATAAAAGTCGCTTGTGCGGCAGAAATGGTCTTTGAAAATTAAACAGTAACGAAACTAAAGAAGTGT